>JAFNZX010000375.1 GCA_017382615.1 Clostridia bacterium
AGCCTCTGCCTTTTTTGCACCCTGTGGGGTGAGGATGGCATTGTTCGCCTTTTCGTCAACGATATAGTCTGCCTTGATATCGTCCGTGCTCTGCTTGTTGTCAAACTCCTTGATGACAAACTTGGTCATAGAGCGGACAAGCGTATCGGTGCGCTCGTAGAGATCGGTTGCGGTCTCACCTGCACCGGAGATGATCAGAGGTGTTCTCGCCTCGTCGATCAAAATCGAGTCGACCTCGTCAACGATGGCAAAATCATGACCTCTCTGCACCATGCGGTCCTTATAGACCACCATGTTGTCACGCAGGTAGTCAAATCCGAACTCGTTGTTGGTACCGTAGGTGATGTCGGCGCGGTATGCCGCCTGCTTTTGTGCGGTGGTCTGGTCGTGAATGACAAGACCCGTGGTCATGCCCATAAACTCATAGACACGTCCCATCTCCTCAGCGCCCACACGTGCAAGATACTCGTTGACCGTGATGATATGAACACCCTTGCCTGCAAGCGCGTTGAGGTATGCCGGCAGGGTTGCCACAAGCGTCTTACCCTCACCGGTTTTCATTTCCGCAATTCTGCCCTGGTGCAGCACGATGCCGCCCAGCAGCTGTACGTAGAAGGGACGCTTGCCAAGCACGCGGTCGTCCGCCTCACGAATTGCAGCAAACGCATCAGGCAGAATATCGTCCAGCGTTTCGCCTGCCGCAAGTCTGTTTTTGAGAATGGACGTCGTCCCCCTGAGCTCCTCGTCGGTCATTGCCGCATACTTGGGAGCCAAGGATTCAATGTAATCTGCCGTTTTTCTGATAGCCTTGAGCTGTCGCTCACTGTAGGTGCCAAAAATCTTGGTAATCAGGCTCATGTATATTTCCTCCAAAACACATAGTTTCGCATTATATTCCCCTTATTATATACTATAATTTCATGTAATAGATAAAATAATTGTAAATTTTCAAAGAATACTTGAAAAATCGCGCCAATTTCGCTATAATAATGGCATGACAACGAAAGGAATTCCCCTTTATGAAGCACATACACATTGTTCTCCACCAGCCCGAGATCCCGCAGAATACGGGCAATATCGCACGCACCTGTGCAGCAACGGGTGCGTCGCTGCATCTCATTCGCCCCATGGGATTTACCGTAACGGATAAGCACTTAAAGCGCGCGGGACTTGACTACTGGGACAAGCTGGATATTACCTACTACGACGGGCTTGAGGATTTTTATGACAAGCATCCCGATGCCAAGGTCTATTATTTCTCCACCAAGGCAAAATACAACTACGCCGAGGTCACCTACCCGGACGAGGTTTATCTCATGTTCGGCAAGGAGACCAAGGGACTGCCCGAGGAATTGCTTGCCGCACACCCCGACGATTGCGTGCGCATTCCCATGCGCCCTACTCTTCGCTCGCTCAACCTTTCCAATTCGGTTGCCATTGCGGTGTACGAGGTGCTGCGCCAGGACGATTTCGCACAGCTGCAGACCGAGGGTGAGCTGACGCAGTTCACGTGGGACTAAAGGAGCTTGTATGCAAACGATTCACACAAGAATTGAAATAGGTCTTTCCTCCCCCATTCGCGTGCTGCACGCGTCGGACACGCACCTGACGCATGCCGATGCGCGTGACGGGCAGCGCAAGGTAGATCTTGCCGAGAGCCGTCTGCGCGGCTTTCCCGAAGCGGACCAAAGGCTTGCCGAGCTTGGCAAGCTTTCACAAGAGCTGGGGCTGCCCATCATGCACACGGGCGACCTGATCGACTTTGTTTCCCTTGCCAACCTGGAAGCTGCCAAGGCGTTTGCCGACAGTCACGATATCTTTATGGCGACGGGAAATCACGAGTTTTCCCTGTACGTGGGCGAGGCGTGGGAGGATGCGGACTACCGCAACCAAAGTCTTGCCGCCGTACAGGCCTGCTATCAAAACGATATCCGCATGTCCTCGCGCGTAATCAGAAACGGCGACGCTGCTCTCAATTTCGTCGCGCTTGACAATGGCTACTATTATTTTGAGCCCGAGCAGCTGGCGTTTCTCAAATCACAGGTCGCGCTTGGTATTCCCGTTGTGCTGATGATGCACACGCCGCTTTACGAGCGCAAGCTTTACGATGATGCAAGAACGCACTCGGGCAGCTGCGCCTATCTTGCAGGCGTGCCCGACGAGCTGATCGCGGATTATGAACCCTACCGATACCGCCAGCAAAAGACCGATGCAACCACCGCGGAATTTTTGGAGTACGTGGCAGGAGAGGCGGCGATCAAATGCATTCTTGCAGGGCATCTGCACGTGGACTACGACAGCACGTTTGTAGGACGCATTCCCCAGCTGATCAGCGGCGGCAGCGTGGCACGCGTGGTGGAATTTTGTTGAGAAAAACACAACAGCGCATTCACGCAGTTCACGTGGGGGGACGGACAGGTTTGAACGCACGATTTCCAAGCATATAGTACAACAACCTGTCATTAGGGGTTGATTTTTAGCAAAATATGTGGTATAATATCGCATCAATGTGTAGGAGTTATTTATGAATACAAATGATTTACAATACATACAAGCAACGAGTGCTTTATCCAATCTGGTTACTGTGAACAGTAGTGGAATATCGGATTTTAAATTAAAATTGTACTTGGAATGGATAGCAAAAAAAACGGAGTATTTCCAAAAAGAAACGCAATCATTGAATATTCCCGCCGCAAAGCTACCTCGTGTTATTTCTTTTCAATCCTACGGCTACCTAAAGCCCAATCTGCAAGCAATTGTCGACAACGCCTATGACAGATTCAGTGACAACTACCGGAGAAACTCCTCAACCGTTTCTGCAAATGACTCTACACTCCTTTTTAAAGCACTATACCTCTCAAGCCGTAATGTTGTTTGGGTTGACTTTGGTTTTAACATAGGAAGCGAATTTGGCGGTCGCCACCCTGCCATTATCATTAAGAACTTGGGAGAGGTGCTAATTGTTGCGCCAATTTCGACGAATCAGAATGCGATACAAGCTTCCAATACCGTCATCACATTCACTCCCCAGGAGCTTTACAACATGCCTTCGCTACGTCATAGGTTTACCAATATTACAAGAATTACTCCCGTCAGCCTCATCAGAGTTGATTTGGATTCCCCTATTGGCTCAGTCAAAACGCAAAAATACAATGAGATTCTAACAAAAATAAAAAATTTCTTTTAAAAAATCAAAAAATATTAGAATTCCTATTGATTTTCAAAAAAAATTGTGATATACTATACGTGCTGACGGAAAGTTGCATATACTGTTTAGTAGAACTTGCGTTGGTGATATTGTAATGGGTTGAAAAACTCGTCATATTTTAATGGGAGTCGTCTGCGGGCGACTCTCGTCTTTTATAGGTTAATTACAACTAATTATTCTTGTTTTATGAAAGGCAAAATGGATAACAATAACACACAAACAAAAAAGGTCATGGTCGCCATGAGCGGCGGCGTGGACAGCGCGGTGACTGCCCTGCTCTGTATAGAGGCAGGCTACGATGCCGCAGGCTGCACCATGAAGCTGTACAGACCTCCCGTAAACGATCCCTCAGGCCGCGTTTGCGGCTCGGACAAGGACGTGGACGACGCACGCGCGGTATGCGAGCATCTCGGCATCGAGCACTCGGTGCTTGATTTCGGTGCGCGCTTTGCAGATACCGTCATCCGCGATTTTATTGACGAATACCAAAGCTGCCGCACGCCCAATCCCTGCTCCGTGTGCAACAGATGCCTGAAATTCGGCGCTTTACTGGATGCGGCGCTGGAACGCGGCTTTGATCACATTGCCACGGGACATTACGCAAGGATCGAGCAAGCCGAGAGTGGCAGGTATCTGCTCAAAAAAGCAGCCGATCCCTCAAAGGATCAAACCTATTTTCTCTGGCAGCTGACGCAAAAGCAGCTCTCGCATACGCTCTTCCCTCTCGGAAATATGACCAAAGCCGAGGCACGCGCGATTGCCGAGCAGCATGGGCTGGTCAACGCGCACAAGAGCGACAGCCAGGATATTTGCTTTGTGCCCGACGGAGATTACGCCGCGTTCATTACGAAAACGACGGGAGCGACCTACCCCACGGGCAATTTTGTGGACGAGGACGGCAAGGTGCTCGGGCAGCATGCGGGCATTATCCGCTACACGGTGGGACAGCGCAAGGGACTTGGCGTAGCGCTTGGCGAGCCCATGTACGTCAAAAGCAAAAACGCGACCGACAACACGGTCACGCTTTGCAAAAACGAGTCGCTTTTCACCACGCAGCTGGATGCCGACCGCATCAATCTCATTGCCGTGGAAAAGCTGGACGCCCCCGTGCGCGCACAGGTCAAGATACGCTATCAACACGCCCCTGCCCCCGCAACCGTCACGCAGACGGGAGAGGACACCTTACACGTGGCGTTTGACACGCCCCAACGTGCCATTGCGCCCGGTCAATCGGTAGTCATCTATGATGGTGACACCGTCATAGGCGGCGGCATCATTCAATAATACGCACACAAAAAGAGCCGAGTCTGCAAAACTCAGCTCTTTTTGTGATTTTTGGATTGTATTACTTCAAAGAATCCAGATATACGACGATAACGTCACCCTCTGCGACGGTCTGCTCGTACATGGGAAGATCCAGGTTATTTACACCGTTGAGTGCATAGGTCCAGAACTCGCCCTTAGCTGCGCTCTTGTTACCGATCTTGGAAATGTACTGCTGCGATTCATCCTGGAACTCGACAGTCAGCTCGTTGAGCTCGCAAACGTCAAGCACAACGTCGATAATAGTGGGCTGCTCGTCACCGGTCTGGTTATAGGTATAAGGGTAATCACGCTCCTGTGCAAGCACCTCGCCATCGGGTCCGTCCTTAATGGTAACGGTAACCTTTACGGTAGTCTTAACTGCTTCAGGCTCTTTTTTGTCGCAAGCGACCAGCATAACGCCAACCATCAGCACTGCAAGTACCAATGCCAATACTCTGTAAAGTTTCATTGCAATATCTCCTTTGCATTTTTTTGTCATGTCTATTATACTGTATATTTCGTCGTTTGTCAACTGTTTTTTTGCACAATTTATACATTAAATATGCAAACGAGCTGCAAAATCAGCATGTAAAGCAGCCACAGCACGTGCGCCCACAGAACGGCGGCAGCCGCAAAAGAAACTTTTTGCCATTGCAAGGCGCACAAGACCGCACAAGACAAGACGGCAAGCAGCACCAAAAATGAAAGCAGCGGTGCTTGTCGAACAAAAAACAAAGGATACCACAAATATCCCGCAAAAAGCATCAAAAGAAAGAAAAACGCACCGCGCCAGGCAGCAATACAAGTGCTGCCGTACGCACACAACACTGCCCCCAAGGTAGTCCCAAGAGCAAAATACCACAGTGTCCACAAAAGCCCCATCACCCACACGGGCGGCAGCAGATGGCGAATGCCCATTTGCGTAATCCCCGCGTTGGGCGCGCCCCACCAAAGCCGCACGCCCATCCCCAAAAGCACCAGCACACCGCCCACGATCAAGGCGCAGCTCAGTATTCCCGTATTGTCTTTTCTCATTATATCACCCCGTACAGAATATGCGCCGGGCGCATCAGTTATGAGTGATGAGATCGCTGCGCGATCGTTATAAGCTTGCAAAGCAAGCGTTATGATATGATTGCCATTGTAACCATAACTGCCCAGAGGGCATCATAACTACGCGAAGCGTATCATAACTCATAACTTGCCAAAGGCAATCATAACTTTACTCATGCGCCGGGCAGGGCAGGGTTTTGCTTGGCGTAGCATACCACTCTCCTCGGTATTCCCCCTCTGCGGGCGGCACGTCCCACAGAAAATACGGCGCGTCCTTGATAAACACCGCGTGCGGGAAGCTGCGCTTGCCGCGAAGCAGCCCTGCATCGCGCACCGCATCAAGTGGGCAATCGGGGCACGCCACACCGCCAAATACCGTATCATACGGCACAAGCACGTGGGTGCTGCAGGTATGCATAGGAGCGTTATCGCGCGTAAAATAGCCGATACGCGTGCGCGAGGTGCGCAGATCACACGTGCAGGCGTACCCGGGCAGCTGCCCCGAATCGGCACAGTAAATCATTTGGCGCACGGTTTTGGGCACGTCAAAATCCGTGGGAGCTCCGTCAAAGATCCCGGCGTCGTACAAGCGCGTCATAACCTCGTCCCATACGAGAATACTGACGTTGCCGCTAATGCCGTTTTGATTAGCGGGATAGTCATACCCCGTCCAAACACCTCCAAGCACTGCGGGGGTATATCCCACGAAAAGCCTATCCAATCCCCTTTGCGTCGTGCCGGTTTTACCCGCCGCCGCCACGCGATCCGTCAATGCAATCTTTCCTCTTGCCGTGCCGTGCTGCACCACCCCCTCCAGCATTTTGGTCATAATGGCAGCATTCTCCAAGGACAGCACCCTATGCGACTCATGCAGATTTGAAAGCAGCACCGTACCCTCGGCATCCGTCACGTGATAATAGGAGCGTGCGGGGTGGTAATACCCGTCATAAAACACGGTATAGGCATCGGTCAGCTCGCGCAGGGTCACACCGTGCGCAAACTGCCCAAGTGCCAGCCCCGCCTCCGTAATATCGTCATCCCCTAACGAGCGCATCCCCAGCTGCTCGCGCAAAAACGAAAGGCTTTGCTGCTTTCCCAGCTGCCTAAGAATCTGCACGGCGACCGTATTGACAGAATCGGCAAGTGCCGTTGACACGTCAGTCAACCCGTGATAGGCAAAATGCGCGTTGCGCGGCCAGGGGGTGTCATTCTCAAAGCGCAAGGGCACGTCGTCGTACACGCTTGCCCAGTTGATAATTCCCTTCTCAAGCGCGGGTGCAAATACCGAGAGCGGCTTGATGGCAGATCCCGGCTGCAGCCGCACGTCTGTAGCGTAGTTCTGCACGCGGTTGGCGCACTTTGCCCCGTTTGCACCCGCAACGCCGAGAATATCCCCCGTCCCGGGGTCAATGATAATCATGCCCGCTCGCTCATCGCGCTCAAACATATCCGTCCCTGCAAAATACGCTTCCACGATTCCCTGCACGCGCTCGTCCATCGCAGTGTAAATACGCAAGCCGCCCGAATACACCAAGGCACTTGCCGCCGCGCGAGAATACCCGTATTTTTGGCAAAGGTCGCGCATGACGTCCTCCACGACCATATCCTCATACCACGACGCCACGCGATTTTTATGGCGCGATTTATCCGAAAAGGTCAGCGGCTGCATGGCTTGCGCGTATTCCGCTTGGTCAAGATACCCCTGCTCCAGCATGCAGGACAATATCAAGACTCTGCGCTGCTCATTCCATTCGGGATGCGTTAAGGGATTGTACCGCGCGGGATTGTTGGTAATGGCTGCAATGCAGGCACATTCGCCTATGCTCAGATCGGCAAGATCCTTGGCAAAATAATGCTTTGCCGCCGCCCCAACACCGCGGCAGCCATCCGCCAAATTGATGACGTTGAGATACATTTCAAGGATCTCTTGCTTATCCGCACGCCGCTCCAGATCCAGGGCTGCAAACATTTCGCCAAGCTTTCGGTCAATGCTGATACGGTCGTCCCCCGTCAGATTTTTGACCAGCTGCTGCGTGATAGTAGACGCACCGAACGACTTGCCGCCCTTGCCGGAAAGCTTCTTTTTGGCATACGCCAACGCAGCCTCCCCCGTGCGCAGAAAATCCACGCCCTCGTGCTGCCAGAAGCGTTTGTCCTCAATGGCAACGAACGCATCGATCATAGCACGCGGAACGGTCTCTATAGCTGCATATTCGTAAAGCGTGCTGCCGCCGCATAAGGGGCCTATCTCATAAGCCTCGCCCTCTCTTGCGCCACGGTCGGAAAACGCATAGGCATACAAGCGCGACGTGCCGCCCGAGCGCGCGACGTTCAGCAGCGTATCATCCACGCGACTTCCCATATACGGGCGCAGATATAAGTAGCCCGCCACGGCACAAATCACCCCTGCCAAAAGCGAAAGCGCCAACAAAATCGCGATTATTTTGCA
>JAFNZX010000376.1 GCA_017382615.1 Clostridia bacterium
CCCTCGCGGTATGCGTCGGCGCGGCTGTCCTGCGCGTAGGGGATCATGGCGTATTCCAGCGTCCAGGTGCCCTTCTTCTGTCCCAACGGGGTGGGGAAGACGCCCCAGTCGCCAATCTCGCCGATCGCACGCAGCAGCGTGATCGCCAAGGTGTTGCGTCCGTCGCGCAGTACCTCGTACTCGCAAAGTCCGCGGTTTGCAACCATCAGCGCGTCTGTGCCCGCATCGGATTCCAGGGTCACGAACGCCTGCACGCGCTGGGCGTTGCAGGGGTTTTTCCACATGAGGGAGGGGGTAATGTCGCGGCGCACCACGTCAAACTGACCCTCTGCGTACACGTGCTCGGTCACGATATCCGAGGTGAACAGCGCGCGCAGACGGTGATCTTCGGCGCGGTTGGTGACCACGGTCTTGAAATCCACGCGTGCGATCTTGTCGGAAAGCGTGACGTAGGTGGTAATATCGGCATCGATCGCCATGGGCACGGTCACCTGGAAGGTTACCGACCAAGGGGTGATCTCATGCAGCGCAATGTCGGCTGTCGCATTTGCGGTGGTCACGGCAACGTCGCCCTCTGCCTGCACGTAGTTATACAGGTTGCCCACGTCGTGCGTGTCCTCAAAGAGGTTCTGACCGGCAAAGACGCGTCCCGTGCGCTTGTCGGTCACGTCCACCGTGCCGTTTTGGTTGATGCGGACGGCAAGGAACTCGTTTTCCATGCTGTTCTCGGTGTAAGAAATTGCGGTTTTGATGCTTGCCGCCTGCTTTTTGACGCTGAAGACGCGGTAGCCCATGCCGTGCATCTGCACCTGCATCTGGGCTGCAAAGCGGTTGACGTAGCGCGGCTGGCGGAAGCGATCCTTGGGCAGGGTATAGGTAAATTGGTTGGGAATATAGGTAAACTTTGCGGGAACCTCCTTGCCGTTCTCGTCAAAGATGGCAATGGCGCGGGTATCGTCGGACAGATCGAAATCGATGTTTGCGGTCACGGTCACAACGCTCTGTCCCGGCTCAAGCGAGAGCACGATGATAGCGGCGTCGCCGTCTGCATTCGCGGTATTGACGGTAGCAGCCAGATAGTCAAGGGAAGCGTCACGCAGCTCCTCGCCGCAAGCGGCGGACTTGGCAAAGCGCGTCTTCATCTCCTCGTAAATCTCGTCGCAGGAGCAAGAGCAAATCGAGTCGTGCGGGTGGTTCTGCATCAGCTTTTTCCAAGCGTACAGGAAAAGGTCGGAGCAGTATTCGCCGCCGCCCAGCTTGGCAATCATGCTGACAGGCTCGGCAATGCGCTCCAAGAGGTGCTGCACGTCGTGATTTTTCTGCTTGATATCCACGTGCGCGGAGGCGGTGCAGATCAAGGGGCATGCGCCTGCGGAAAGCTGACCGTTGATCTCGCCTTCAAATACGGGGAAGGTATCGCGGTAGGGGCGCAGTTCCTGGGTATAGTCCTTGAAGTTGGATTGCTTGACGTGTACCTCGTCCTGCACCTCGTTTGCAAGGGCAATGACCTTGTGCAGATTGGTCTGAATGGGCTGGTGGTCGCAGCCGTTCATGCCGAGCAGGTGATCGGTCTGCGCAAAGCGGGAGGTGCTTGCCACAATGGCGGCAATGCGCGCCTTGAGCGACTCGGGATCGCTTGGCAGCTCCATGGCGTTGTGATACCAGTTTGCAAACAGCACGCCCATGACCTCCGAGCCGTCGGGCGAACGCCAAATCAACTCACTTTTGGTAATGCCGTTTTCCTTGACGATCTTGTTGTCAGCACCCACGTCGTTAAGACCTCTGCCGAATACGGCGTTGTCAAATCCAAATCCGCGCACGATCTGCGGTGCTTGGGAGATGTTACCGAACGCATCGGGGAAATAGCCGGTTTCCACGGGCTCGGCGCCGATCTCGCGGCACAGCTTGATGCCGTAGAGCATGTTACGCACGTTGGCTTCGCCCGAGGTCAGGTATTCGTCCTGCAGAATGTACCAAGGACCTACCTGAATGCGGCCTGCGCGCACCAGTGCCAAAAGGCGATCGCGCATCTGCGGACGGATCTCCAGGTAATCCTCGATGACGATATATTGACCGTCCATATGGTAATAGGTATAGTCCTCGTTTTGCTCCATGACCTCGATCAGGCGATCAAACAGCTCAATCAAGCGCACGCGGTGCTTTTCAAAGGGGAGATACCACTCTCTGTCCCAGTGGGAGTGGGGAATGATGTGTAATGTTTTTTTCATTGGCTGTGCTCCTTTGGAAATCAATTCTTTACGTATATTGTAGCATGGATTTGCATGGATTGCAAGTGTTTTTTGGCTCAGCAAGATGAAACGTTAAAAAAGAGCTCGGGGAAATCCGAGCTCTTTTTCCGGGTTACCCCTACCAAATCCTGTCTTCGCACAAACGATTCCACTCGTATTGGACCGATGCGTACGTGATCTCTATCCAACAGTCCTTGAAATACGGCTTTTTATTCACGCGCAAATTGCACTTCCATACGGCGTTGTGCTCGCCTTGATTGTATCGGTACAAAAATTCCAGCTTGCATTTGCCGCTGTTGATCTTGTCCACGAGATCCCCAATGCTCCATTCCTTGCGCACAATTTGTCCGAAAAGCGACTTTTCAAATACGTATATGGTCACGTCGTATTCGTCGTCTATCAGGGTATATTCCACCTTGGAGGCATCCGTCCGCACCGCCTTGTCGGGTATGCCCTCGGAATGGTCGGGCAGCACCCAAAAACCGTCGGGAAATGCAAAGCTTAGCTGCTTGTCTTGAAAACAAACGCGATCTGTGATGCAATCGTGCAGCGTGAACAGGTTTTCATCTCTGTCGCAATGTAAAAATGCCATAAATCTCCTCTTTCTGTCCGCTTATACGCGTCAGCGATCCGGCATTTCCACGGGAAAATCAAAATACGTATCGGGGTAAGGCTCATCGATCAAAGTAAAATGCCACCATTCTTCCTCCAACGGCTTGAATCCGTTGTCTATCATCGCTTTACGCAGGATCATACGGTTGTCGATCTGCTCTTGGGTCAGCGTGGCGGTATAGCCGGGGTGAGAAAGCTCTCCGAAATAGTCGAAGCAGCCACCCATATCCACTTCCATGCCCGTTTCCATATCCACGATGGTCAAGTCTACCGTGGAGCCTCGGCTGTGACCGGACTTTGCTGCAATATAACCTTGCGCAAACAGCTGGGATTTATCCACCTCGGGATAAAAATAAGGCTTCATTTCGGTTGCATTCGGGTCCTCTGCCCAGCTTTTGAAATGATCCACCGCCGTCTGCGGTCTGTAAGCATCGTAAATTTTGATACGATAGCCCTGCGCCATCAGGTCATCACTGACGTTCTTTAATGCCTGGGCTGCTTCCTTTGTCAGATACGCTACCGGAGCCTCATAGGCATGAATGCGCTCGCCCACAAAATTGTAGGTAGAGTAATAGCGAATTTCCAGAATGGCCTCCGGCACCACGTCGGTAATCAAAACAAAGCCTGCCTTCTCGTATTCGGGTATCTCTGCAGGCTTCTCGCTCTTTGCGCAGCCGGTAAAAGGCGCGCACAGAAGTGTTACCATTAAAGGAAAAGATAGGATTCGGATCAATATTTGTTTCATAGTCAATACTTGTCCTCCTTGTTGGCAGATACGTCTTTTTTATTATAGCACAACTTCGTGCATATTGCAAGCCTTGGCGGACAAAGCAAAGCTGTGATAAAAATGTTTTTTGCCAAGAGGATGGTTGCCTTGCATTTGTCGGCAGGCTGACAAAATAGATCCATATACGGCAATGTCATTAAGTTAAGGAAAACTCACTGCAGGCAAGAAAGCGGAACGGATGCGCGCCTGCACAAACGCCCGTAGGGGCGGATTTGCATATCCGCCCGCGCATCTCGGGATATTATGTGAGTAAATC
>JAFNZX010000038.1 GCA_017382615.1 Clostridia bacterium
ATGGGGTCAGTTTCAGCGCAGCTCGAAGAGTTCTGCTCTTATCCAATGGGACACCAATAGCAAAGGCACCACCGAAATTCGGCGGTGCCTTTGCTATTTATTACCCCATCGGAGATGTCGAAGTCTTTCGTCGCGATGCGTCGAAAGGTCGAGCTGCGGGCTTGGGTATTAATATGGAGTCAGTTTCAGCGCAGCTCGAAGAGTTCGGCTCTTGACCGATGGGTCACCAAATAGAGAAAGCACCGCAAGCGCGGTGCTTTCTCTATTTGGTGACCCATCGGAGAGTCGAACTCCGGACACCATGATTAAAAGTCATGTGCTCTGCCATCTGAGCTAATGGGTCAAATATTACGGTACTATTTTTCGTACCGTAATATATTATCACACAAATGTGATTTTGTCAACAGTTTTTTTGAAAATTGTAATAATTTTACGCCGTCAAAGCGAAAGAGCTTTTAGCTGCACCGCAAACTGTGCGATATTTTCCTCGGAAATGGTAGGAAGCACCATATCCTCTCGCTGGTCACCGTTGTTGCCACCGCCAAGGATATTATCGCGCTCAATCTTGAGAACCAATTTATCCCACAAATTCTTTGCGTGCGCGGGCACCATTTCGCCGCCAAAGCAAGCAAGCGCAAAGGCTCTCTCCGCCTGCTCCTCTGTCAGCACCTTATCGTAATATTCCTCGGCGCTGTCGGGATAACCGCAAAGCAAAAAATAACCCGTCTTTTTATCCTTCAACACCGTGTCCCACTTTTTCAAGTATTGTGCAACGGGCTTGTACAGCTTGCCATAGCGGATACAGCCGCCGATGACAACGATATCATACGCGGCAGGATCAGCCTCGGGGGCATCGGTGGTGCACAGCGTAACTTCCCTGCCCTTCAGGCGATCGCAAAGCAGCTGCGCCGCCGTGGCGGTACTGCCTGTTTTACTTGCATAGACGATCAGAATACTTTTCATCCGCTACCTCACTGTCTGCAATCCACGGTGTTGCCATCGGTGCGCAGCACAAACGTGCCGTTATAGGAATAGTACGCCAGCACGTTCAGATTTCGCAAAAGCATAACCACCTTGGTATCAATATTGGAAAACGCGTCCGAACAAATGGCGGCGTATTTGACACCACTGTTTTCCAAAATATCATCAAGTGCCTTATGATAATTGCCGTGGTGAGGCATTTTTACAAAGTCGTACTGCCCTTGATACTGCGTTTGCGCAAGAAAATCCTCGCAGCGACTCTTTTCGGCATCTCCCATAAAAAGCGCAGAGAAGTCCCCAAGCGTAAGACCGCAAATCAGCGAAAGATCGTTATCCATACTATCCTCGGGAATGGGCTGCTCGTGAGAGAGATCGGGATATACGCGTGAGACGTTGATCCAAAGCTTACCCGTGGGCAGCGCAATTTCTGTGTCGTCATTGAGCTTGGTCACATGCGTTCTTGCCGCGTGCTCCTCAAGCGACTTGATCAACGAGCGGTACAAGCCGGAGTCGCGCACGTAATTAGGCATATACACCTCTGCAACCTCGAAATCCTCAATGATCTTTGCAGCCGTGCCGATATGGTCGTTATCAAAGTGAGTCAGGATCAGATAATCGATGCGGGAAATTCCCAGCGATTGCAGCTCATCGGAAATCTCTCCATAGTCGTCCGCATCCGCGGTATCCATCAATATGACGGTATCGTCAAGCTTGATGAGAATACAATCGGATTTTCCCGTTTCAAGCACGCGGATAGTCAACAGATGCTCGGCATTGGCAAAAACGTCATCTCC
>JAFNZX010000039.1 GCA_017382615.1 Clostridia bacterium
CGTTACTGCGGGACTGTCCCCCGTGTCGTGGCGATGCGGGATCTACGGGCGAATCATGTGCCCCTCGTAGATCCTCAAAACGCGTACCGCGTTTTGACTTTCAAAAATCAGCAATTTGTTGCAGATTTTTGAAAGTTCGACGCGCAAACACCCACACAGGGGTGTTTGCTTGCTCAGGATGACACGAGGGGTATTGCGCTTTTCCCGCTAATTTGTCAGCCCCTGCTTTTTCCACTCCTGAAATCGGGCTCACACCTGCCAGCCGTGTTCCCTGAGCGCCTCGCGGGTCTTTTGTGCGTCGAGGGTCAGCATGTGCAGCTCCTTGCCATCGGTCAGGTACAGGTGAACGTGCATCTCATCCAGGTCGCAGCGTGCAATTTCGCCATTCTGTATCTCCATGACCAGATACGGCTTTTTTTCAACCGAGACGACGTAGAGTCCCTGCTCACAAAAATAAATATTACCGCCCACCAGCGACCTTCCCCACATGAAATTGCCGTTTGCCTTACAGTAAAACGGAATTTTCATATCCCGTTCCACGCTTGCAAAGCGCTTGTTGTCCCGCCGTTCCTCGATGACCAAAGCGATATGCATCAAGAGCGACCCAAGCCCCAATGCCAGCAGCGCAAACAATATTGCCACGGAAGGCGGCACGAATAACAGCGTGATCCCAAACGTCAGCACGGCAAACACCGCGCCAATTAATATCGAAAATGCGATCTTACCCTTCATTCCCCTGCTCCTTTTTCTTTCCCCACAAGGCACAAGCAGCGCCGTAGAGAGCTACGATGATGCCGCCCAGCAGCACACCGCCCGCAATGTCGGTCAGCCAATGCACACCACTAAAGAGACGCAAGGTAACGGTCACGCACGCAATGCCAACCAAAAGTCCGCAGAGTAAGCCGTACCAAAACTTGGTCTTAAAATATTTCAGCAAATACACCGCCCCCATGCCTGCCACCACGGTAGCCATCATGGCGTGGGTGGAAGGATAGGACGCTGCAAGCTCACCGTCCTCAAGCACGGGGCGGCAGTTGATCACCACAACTTCAAAGAGCAGGTATGCAGCCCCAAACAGCGCAAATCCGCCCACCATGGCGTACAGCTCCTTGTCCGCGCGCAAAATGCCCTTGCGACGAATGATTTGTACCAAGCCCGTGACGCCAAACGCAACCACGGCGGCAATGATCAACTTACCGCACAGCCCGGACAGCTTAAGGCAAATCGCATTCTGCCCAAGCGCGTCAAAGACAGCCTCGTTGATTGTGGCAAAGCCTACGGTCGCCCCGCTCTCCCCTGCCTCGCGCACGTCCACAAAGGTCAAGGACACGGTCAGTGCGCAGAATAAGATCAGCAGCACGCCGGCTATGATACTGTATGTCAAGAATTTTTTTTGCATGATATTCCTCCGAATGTCAGTTATTGGTTTATTATAGCACATATCATAGCAGAATGCAAGAGCTTTCTACCAAGAGTATGGGGCTACCTCAAAAGAGGCAGCCCCTGCTTAAAAATATCAATCCTTTTTCTTTACCACGCATGCAAGAGCCAGTATTGCAACGACTGCAAACGCACCGCCGATGACGCTGCCGCAGCCCTTCTTTTCTGCCACGGGCGAGGTCTCGGGTTCAGCGGTCGATTCTTGAATCGACCCTACGGTCTCGGCTTCGGTCGTAATCTCCTCGGTGGTGATCTCTTCGGTGGCTTGCTCGGTAGTTTCCTCGGTAGTCTCCACGGGAGCAGGTACAAGCAGATTTTCAATGGTCAAGAAATGCAATGCCTTGTCGTCCGCGCCGGGAGTAACCGCAAAGGACACCGTCACGGTCTGACCCTTGTATTCGCTCAGATCCACGCCAACGTTCTCAAACACCGCGTGACCGGCAGATGCGGACTTGATCCAACCATTCGCCATAACCGTCTGCACAAGGTCGTTGGATGCATCGGCATACGTGCCGCCCTGTACCTCAAACCAGTTCTCCTTGTCCAAGGAGTACAAAATCTTTTTCTGCGAGCCGTTTGCAAAGGCGTAGCCGCTGATAGTCAGCAGGCAGTCCTCGCCCAGCGTCAAGGTGCTGCCATCCAGCGTTGCAGGCAGGCGCGCCTCGGCTTCCTTTTGCTCGCCCGACCAATCCGATGCATACGCGGGATTTCTCATACCCACAAGCTCGGTATAGGGCTCATCCGTACCGTTCACACCCTTGCCATTGACAAAGGATACGTCACCAACGTAATAGTAGCTCCAGGAGGGTGCGCCTACGATGTGCGGCTTGGAGGGATCGGGAGCCTCAGGCTCGCCATAGGTAGACTGCAGTCCCAGACCGTCCAAGAACTTAATGCCGTAGGTATCTGTATTGGTGGGTGCGGCATCTGCCTTGTTATACACAACAGCCAGACCGCTGATCACGCTGCGCACCTGGTTTTCACCGTCCGAAACAGCGCATCTTCTGACGTACGTGTCCCCCTCAAGCGTGACGAACTGGGTAGATCCGCCGCCGTCAAACATAATCGCAGTATCACAGCCCAGCTCTACGGCAAGCTCCTGCATGTTCTTCATCTGGCAAGCTGCACGAGAGCCGTCCGCCTGCGTCGTAGTAGAGATCAGAAGAATCTTGCCGTCCTTTTTGATGCCCACGATGGTGCAGGGATAATTGGTCGCCAGCTCCTGACCCTTGTGCTTACCCTTTTCAACCAACGTATAGAAGCCACCGGTTGCTTCCACAACGTCGCTCCAGGCTGCAGCATTGGTCAGACCGATCTTGTCGCTCTTGACCGAGCAGGTGATGGTTACCTTATTGCCAACAGCGTACTTACCCTTCTGCTGGTTGATCGCTGCGCCTCTTGCAGAAACAACGATGGTCTTGTCGTCAATAGCGGGGCGCGCACTGTCGTCACCGCTCTCAAAGATGTGAGTGACCGTACCGGTAATGGACTTGTTAATGCCCAGCGCGGTGTCGTCGCACTTGATGTACACCTCGTATGCATCCTCAAAAGCAAAGGACTCGGTGCCGCAGCGCTGATTATAGAGAATAGCAGAGTTGGGCGCGGGCAGACGGTTGATGCCGGCTGCGGTCGTGCTCTTATAATTGGTCTCGTTCTTAATGGCGATGGCAATATCGGGACAGCCGATGATTGCGGTGCCATCCTTCTTGACACCGAAAATGGGCTGATTTGCAGCACCGGTGCCGCGCTCGGCATTGTCGTCCTTGGCAAGATAGTTCTCGTCACCGATCTGCTCGGTTGCCCAGATCTCGCCCGCCTTGATCATCAGACCTCTGGAAACA
>JAFNZX010000377.1 GCA_017382615.1 Clostridia bacterium
CATTCGTCAGGCAGCGGAATACTACTCCCTGCCCGTATGCGACCTGTACGCCGCAGGCACTATATGCCCCGAGCTGGAGGCACATCGCACAGCCTTCTGCCCCGACGGTCTGCACCCCAACGACGCAGGCCACGAAATCATCGCATCCCGTCTTGCAAACGTGCTTTTGAGCTTGTAAGCGCAAAAGCATAGTGATATTATGCCTTACCACAGTTGTATTAACCCATGGCGCAGTGATATGATAGCTGCGCCATGGGCGCTTTGCGACAGCTTAACAGAAGGAGAACGAAAAACATGAAAACATGCAAGTATCCGGCAAGTGCTTTGCTGGCTTTGATCATGCTGGTAGGCACCTTTGCAACCGCGATCCCGACTTACGCCGCAGACGATGCACGCACCTATGCAGGTGCGCCCATTACCGAGCACGAGGGCGGCTACGACTATGACTTTGCAAAGCGCACGCTCTCGACCTACACCTACGATTTTTCTGTCGAGCGCGTCAACGCCTACATAGGTGATCCTGCGCTGGCATTGGGCAATCGCGCAAGCGCACGAATCGTGGACGGTGCGCTGACCACCACCGACGGAAAGACCTTTGCATTTGGCTCGGCACTTTGTCTTGGCGACGACTACGGTCTTGAGCAGGGCTACCTTTCCTTTGACCTTTCCCTGACGGGCGGCACGGTCTATCTTGGCGTGCGCAACTCGCAAAAAGCTGTTTCGCACAAGGAGCGTGGCATTTGGTTTGCCTTTGACACGTCGGGCAATTTGCGCATCTTTGAGCCCGAGTGCGGACTGGAGGCAACGCTGCCGCTCGACGCTGATCTGAGTAAAACGACCGTCACGCTGCACGAGGCACTTGACACCATTGCCCTGTACGCAGACGAGCAGCTGATCGCCATGGTTTCCTACGCCCCCTCCGGCTACCTTGCATTTGCGGACGCGCATGGCAAGGTGTTGGCACAAACCGATGCCTGCAAGCTATACCAGACCGGCTACTTTACGCTGGAGCTTTGCGATATTGACGGCTACGTGGACAACGTACGCTTTACCAACGTGCAGCAAACGTGGGAAATTCCCACAGCCGACACGCTGCGCAAGATCGATTACTCAACCTGGACGGCAACCGACGCGCTTGACCGCACCACTGCGGACAACACCGTGGCAGGGTCCCCCAACGAGCAGAGATACGTGGGACTTTTCTACTTCCTTTGCTGGGTGGGCGCGGGGCAGGTCGTGCAGGACAACACCAAGCTCTACCTCGAAATGGGCTACCGCGACGCCAAAAAATACATTGAAGAGAGCGGCGGTGAGGCTTACTGGGCAGAGCCTTACTTTGGCTACTACCGCAATACCGACACATGGGTCTACCGCAAGCACGCATACATGCTGGAGCAGGCAGGCGTGGATTTCATCTTCTTGGACGTTTCCAATGCCGAGGTGTTCATCTCGGGTCACACCGCGCTGTTTGACACTTGGCTCTCTATGCGTCGCCAAGGCATTGACACACCGCAGATCGTCTTTTTCAACGGTGACACCCCCGCAACCTTTCAATCCAACATGAACGTTCTGTTTTCCACCGTCTACTCGGATGAAAACTGGGCGAAATACGAGGAGCTGTTCTTTATCTGGGAGGGCAAGCCGCTGGTATTTGGTAACTACTCAGGTCTTTCCGGTGAGATCAAGCAAAAGGTGGACGAGAAGTTTACCGTGCGCGGCAGCTGGGCTTGGATTGACAAGGATAATTACTGGTCGTGGCTGCAGGAATACCACTACAATCCCGAAACAGGGGAAGCAAGAATGGAAAACGGCGGCTGGGGCAGAGACGCTGAGGGCACGATTGAATCGCTCTCAATCGCCATGGGTCATCACCCCGTCATGTCCAAAGGACGCAGCTTTGTCAACGGCAAGACCACCAAGAGCAAGACTATGGCATTCGCTGACGTACAGCAGGCGGGGCTGGGACTGGGCTTTACCTCGCAATTCAACGCCATGCAGACGTTGATCGGTCAAAACGTGGATAAGGAGCAGCCCTTCGTGCTTATGATCACGGGCTGGAACGAATGGATCGCGGGCTGCGTACACTCCGAAGGCAACCAATCCATGGCGGGCTCGACCGCAAAATTCCAGTACATTGATCAATTCAACTGCGAATTCTCGCGCGATGGCGAGCCCATGAGAAATCAGGATGGCTACGGCTTTGGCGACAACTACTACTATCAGATGGTGGATCAGATCCGCCGCTACAAGGGTATTGACGCAACCCCCATAGCTGACGATCAAACTACCATTGACATTTACGACCTTTCCTCATGGGACGGCATTGACCAATCTTACATGGATTCACTCTACGACATAGAGCACCGCAATACCATCTCCTACGATCCCCATTACCGCTACATCAACAACACGGGGCGCAACGACTTTGACTACGCCAAGGTCTCGCAGGACTCAGCAAACCTCTATTTTCTGGTCAAGACCTCGTCCGATATCATCATTGACACGGACGCGGCCTGGATGAACCTCTACCTTGACGTGGACGGTGACCCGACCACGGGCTGGGAGGGCTACGATTACGTTCTGTGCCGTGATCGCGATTCCTTTGTGGTCACGGTGGAAAAATTCATGGATAACACCTTTGAAACTGAGATTATCGGTGGTGCTTACTACTACCTTGAGGGCGCGTACATGGCAATCTCGCTGAGCAAGTCCCTCTTGGGCGTGGACGGTAAGATTGAAAACATGACCTTCAAATGGGCGGACAACTCAGTAAATAACGGGGACCCCATGGCGTTTATGGACCTTGGCGACACCGCACCCGACAACCGCTTCGGATTCGTTTACAAATGCGAGAGCTACACCGACCGCGAAATTCCCGCAACTACGCTTGTTTATGACGCGACCACCGCGACTGGGAACGGTGCGCACGTACAAAAGCCTGAGGGCGAGGTCAACATCACGCTCAGGGACGCTGTCGTAGACGTGCTGTACGACCTTTCTGACGTCAAGCCGGGCGTATTTGTGACAAGCACCCCCATTGCTGAGCAATTCCAGCACGTGGGCGGCACTTCGGGCAGCACCGTGCAAGTGGTCAAGGGCACGAAATTCAACTACCTGCGCATGAAGGAGGTCAGCGACCTGCGCACGTGGAACGACGTGGAGGGCTCTTACGAGTTCGCTGCCGACGTGCATATGGTGGACTTTGGCAACAGCGCCATTTACGTGCGCGGTGAGATGCCGGGCGCATACTCCCCCGTCAACCCCGCAAACCACGGCATCAATCAGGTATTCAACTACTTTGAATGGGACTGGTACCGCGAAAACGGCGGTGGCAAATACGGTTCATCCTCCTCCGCAGGCTCGGGCATCGGCATTTATCCCGAGCAAAACAGCATCACAATCCGCATCAAGCGGTATGCCGAGGACGGACTTGGTGTAGCATCCGCCTCCTATTCCTTCCCCTACGGGGGTAAGTTCACCCCGGATGCGGACGGCTGGTTCAAGCTGCGCGTGGTGGACGACGGACAGACCGTTTCGATCTACATGAACGATGCGCTGATGTGCACTGTGGGGCTGGAAAATCCCGGCGTCGTGTACGAGAGTGACGGCACGGGGCAACAATACTACGGTAAGGCGACCTTGTACGATGCCGAGGATAACCAAAAGTTGGAGGTGGAAAACACCCGCCTCAATTCCCAAGGCTCGCAAATCGCACTGACCACGCGCTTCCAGACCATGGAATTTGCCAACCTTTACATCGCATACCAAACGCAGGTTGCCGAGGGCGGCAGAGTGGACAGCACGCTGACAAGCAGCACCGAGCCCCTTGCCTACACCCCCGACAAGCATCTGCTTGACACGCTGGACATGGGCA
>JAFNZX010000378.1 GCA_017382615.1 Clostridia bacterium
CCCCATATTCCCAGTATTTCAAGTTATGGCGCGATTCATACCCTGCCTTTGCAAAATTACTGATCTCGTAGCGCAAAAGCCCGTTTTCAGCCAAGATCGCCACACAGTCCTCGTACATATCTGCCACCGTGTCCTCATCGGGCAGCTCCAGCTTGCCCCGCATTTTATAAAAGGGTGTGCCCCGCTCGATTTTGAGCGCGTATGCGGAAACGTGCTGCACGCCCAGCGCACAAATGCCGCGCACAGACGCGGCAAAGCTCTCGCGGCTCTGCCCCGGAATGCCGTACATGAGATCCGCGCTGACGTTTTCAAAGCCCGCAGCGCGTGCCATCTCGACCGTTGCGCGAAAATCCCGTGCCGTGTGCGCACGCCCCAACAATTGCAGCTCACCGTCATGCAAGCTCTGTGCACCGATGCTCAGGCGGTTAAAGCCTACCTGCCTCATAGCTTTCAAGTACGCCTCATCCACGGTTGCGGGGTTGCACTCGGACGTAATTTCGGCATCCGCAGTCACGCAAAAATGCGCCTTGACCTCAGATAGCAGTGAGCAAAGCAGCCCGGACGGCAGATACGTGGGCGTGCCGCCGCCGAAATAGACCGTGTCAACCTTGTAATCGGCAAACGAAGCAGCCTGCTCCCGTATCTGCTTTTGCAGCGTCCCACAGTACGCCAGCACGTCATTTTCCCCCATTTTGGGAAAAGAGCAAAAGTCACAATAGTGACATTTGCTCTTGCAAAACGGTATATGCAAATAAATTCCCAGTGTCTTCATGGCGTCAATCGTCGTCACCCAGCTTGAGCACAGCCATAAACGCCTCGGGCGAGATCTGCACCGAGCCCAGCTGGCGCATTCTCTTCTTACCTTCCTTCTGCTTTTCCAGCAGCTTCTTCTTACGGGTAATATCACCGCCGTAACACTTGGCAAGCACGTCCTTACGCATTGCCTTGACCGTCTCACGCGCGATAATCTTAGAGCCAATGGCTGCCTGGATCGGAATCTCGAAGAGCTGGCGCGGGATGTTCTCCTTGAGTCGCTCAGCGATCTTACGCGCTCTGGGATACGCCTTTTCCTCGTGCACGATAAAGGAAAGCGCGTCCACCTGCTCGCCGTTGAGCAAAAAGTCCAGCTTGCAGAGCTTTGAGGGCACGTAGCCGGCAAGCTCGTAGTCAAGCGATGCATAACCGCGCGAACGCGACTTGAGCGCATCAAAGAAATCGTAGATGATCTCATTGAGCGGCAGCTCGTAGTGCAGCTCGACTCTGTCCTGATCCACGTACTTCATATCAATAAACGTGCCGCGTCTGTCCTGGCACAGATCCATCAGATTGCCCACGTACTCGGTGGGAGTCATAATATTCGCCTTAACGATAGGCTCACGCGCCTCTGCGATCTCATCGGGGGCAGGATAGTTGGAGGGATTATCAATGCGCACCTTGGTGCCGTCCTTTAAGGTCAGCTCGTAGATAACGCTGGGCGCGGTGGTGATCAGATCAAGATTGAACTCTCTCTCCAGTCTCTCCTCAATGATCTCCATATGCAAAAGCCCCAAGAAGCCGCAACGGAAGCCAAAGCCCAAAGCAATTGAGGTCTCGGGCTCGAATTCAAGTGCCGCATCATTGAGTCGCAGCTTTTCCAAGGACTCGCGCAGATCCTGATATCTTGCGCCGTCCGCAGGATAAATGCCTGCAAATACCATGGGCTGCGCTGCCTTAAAGCCGGGCAGCGGACTGTCTGCAGGATCATTTGCCAGGGTCACGGTATCACCCACGCGCGTGTCTCCCACCGACTTGATGGACGCGGTCAGATATCCAACCTCACCCGCGCGCAGCACCTCGCACTTGCAAAGCCCAAAGGGCTCCATCGTGCCCACCTCAACTACGTCAAATTCCTTGCCATTGCTCATCATGCGGATGCGATCCCCCGCCTTGACGCTACCGTCCTTGATGCGCATATTGACCACGACGCCCAAGTAGCTGTCGTAATACGAGTCAAAGATCAACGCCTTAAGCGGTGCATCCTCGTCGCCTTGGGGCGCGGGGATCTGCTCCGCAATGGCGGTAAGCACCTGCTCAATATTCAATCCCGTCTTTGCAGAAACCGCGGGACAGCCCTCTGCGGGAATACCGATAATATCCTCAATCTCCTCCACGCAACGGTCAACGTTGGCACTGGGCAGGTCGATCTTATTGATCACAGGTACGATCTCAAGTCCTGCATCCACCGCAAGGTATGCATTCGCCAAGGTCTGCGCCTCAATGCCCTGCGTAGCGTCCACGATCAAAAGCGCACCCTCACAGGCGTTGAGCGAGCGGGACACCTCGTAGTTAAAGTCCACGTGACCGGGGGTGTCTATCAGATTGTATACGTATTGCTCTCCGTCGGGCGCGTGATAGTCCAGCTTGACGGCACGTGCCTTGATGGTTATGCCTCTCTCGCGCTCCAGGTCCATATTGTCCAGCAGCTGCTCCTCCATCTCGCGCTTGGATACCGTGCTGGTCGCCTCCAGAATTCTGTCAGCCAGCGTACTCTTGCCGTGGTCAATGTGCGCGATGATCGAGAAGTTGCGGATCTTGTTCATTCTCTCATTATTTGCCATAATCTTCCTCATCAAAACATAAATAATCATCTTATTATACCCGATTTTCGCGTTTTTCACAAGAGCCTTTTGAAAATTTCTTGCACTGTGCACAAAAAATATTTTCGCGTGACAAAATACAGCAACATTATTCCGATAAACACCTAATTTTGTCTTGTTTGTGTGCATTTTTTGTCTTATAATACA
>JAFNZX010000379.1 GCA_017382615.1 Clostridia bacterium
ACTCCAGTGACCAGTGGGTCATGCGTAAGCATATGGAGCTGCTCTCCAATGCAAACGTAGACTTCCTTTATATTGACGTGACCAATGGATATGAATATTACGATAACGCCATCAAGCTCATGGAAGTATGCCACGAGATGAATGAACAGGGTTACGATGCACCGCAGATTGTGTTCTATACGCACTCAAACAGCAAGGACGTTGTCAAGAGACTTTACGATAAGATCTATTCCAAGAACAAGTACCCCGATACCTGGCTGTACGTAGACGATAAGCCCTTGATCATTGCGGAAGAAAAGGATAACGTCAACGGATTTTTCAGTATTCGTCTTCCTCAGTGGCCCAACGAGGCAACCAAGAGCAACTCCTGGCCTTGGATGGACTTCCAGTGGCCGCAGCGCGTATTCAAGTATGAAGGTAAGAGTGAGGCGATCAGCGTCTCCATGGCACAGCACGCAGGTACGGTTTGCTTTAGTGACTCTGCCTTTTACGGTGATCGCACCAACCGCGGACGCTCCTATAACGGCACCTACGATCTGCTGACTCCCGATTCCTATAAGCTGGGTATCAACTTCCAGTATCAGTTTGACAGAGCACTCTCCAAGGACGTCAAGTACGTGCTCGTGACGGGCTGGAACGAGTGGGTTGCACAGCGTCAGGATTGGGGTAATGACAAAATCAATTTTGTAGATACCGCATCGCTGGAGTTCAGCCGCGACGTGGAAATGACCATTGCCGATTACTATTTCGACAACTACTATATGCAGCTGATCTACAACGTGCAGGCACTCAAGGGTGCTGTGCCTACCGTGGTGCAGGATGCACGTAATCCCATTAACGTGACAGGTGACTTTGCACAGTGGGATAAGGTTGCAATTACGTATTATGACGTTGAGGGTGACACTGTTGACCGTAACGGTATGGCGTTCGGCAAGCAGACCATGACCAACACCACCGGCAGAAACGACATCGTTTCCGCTAAGGTGACCCAGGACACCACATACCTCTACTTCTACGCGCAGACCGCAGACGATATCACCAAGCCCGTTGCAAACACCTCCTGGATGCAGCTGTTCCTTGACGTGGACGGCAGCACCGAGACCGGCTGGTACGGCTACGATTATATCGTCAACTATAACGCAAGCGAAGATTTCACCACCACCGTTGCCAAGTACACGGGCACGGACGGCAAGTACGGATTTACCGATTGCGGCACGGTCTCTTACCGTGTCAAGGGCAATCAGATGATGATCGCAGTACCCATGGAAATGATCGGTGTGACCTATTACAATCAGGTTTGCATGCAGTTCAAGTGGGCGGATTCCGATACTTTGCTTGACGAAATGGCTGATTTCTATATCGACGGAGATATGGCACCTCTGGGCAGACTGAATTACGTTTACCAGAACTACATCCCCGGTGTTAGCACCGATATCAAGGCAGAAACTGTTATCACCATGGCAGAAAAGGCAGCGGGTGAGGACAAGTACGTGCCCGACAATACCGAGACCGAGGCTGTAACCGATCCTGAAAGCACGCCCGATACCGATGCTGTGACCGATCCCGAAACCAATTCCGAAACAGAAACCGAGACCGAGCCCGCAGATGCAATAGGCTGTAAGGCAATTGCAGGCGGCGCAGTGCTCATGGCAGTCATTTGTCTTGGCGCACTTATGCTTGGCAAAAAGAAGGATTGATGCAAGCTTTGCAGCTTGACGCACAGCGTAAGGATTTTCTGTATTTGGGATATCCCTTGCACCTGACCCCTGCCGAATTTGAAATCGTGCAAATTTTGGTTGCGAACGGCAGGTACACAGCGGGTGGGAACGCCGCAAGCGTTTCGGTGCACGTGTGTGCCATCAATAAAAAAGCGCAGCGCATTGGCGGCAGACGGTTGATCCATACGGTGCGCGGCAGAGGGTATCGCCTCTGCGACGATATTTAAAATGACGGGAAACCGCACGTGCGGTTTCCCGCGTCTTTTGTTATGTACAATCAAATAACCGTAGGGGCGACCATTGGTCGTCCCACCGTGCAAATTGGCGTTGTATCCCCGATCGGTTTTCCGAACGGTTTTACTCGGGACGACCAATGGTCGCCCCTACGTTGTTTTTGACCGCTGCGAATCGCGTAGGGGAGCATTCCATATGCTCCCGCAGAAAAACATCCATATGCTCCCGCAGAAAAACTTTTTATTGACTATTCGGGTGATTTCTGCTATAATATGCGTAATGAATCCAAAGGAGAGGAGGGGATAGCATGCAAGACGTCAGGGATATGCCGATCACCGCACTGCGCGGGGTAGGACCTGCCAAGCAGGCGGCGTACGCAAGGCTGGGCGTGTTTACCGTGGGGGATCTTTTGTATCATTTTCCGCGTGCGTATGAAAACCGCGGAAACGTCAAGCGGCTTTGTGAATGTGATGGGCAGGGCAAGACGTCGGTGATCTTGACGGTTGCCACGCAGCCGCGCCGCGCCATGATTCGTAAGGGCTTGACGCTGGTTAAGTTCCGCGCGTTTGACGATAGCTCGGATTGCGAGATCGTATATATCAATCAGGATTACGTGCAAAGTCTGTTCCCCGTAGGCAGCCAATTCCGCTTCTACGGAAAGGTGGAGTATGACGGCAAGCGTTATCATATGTCCTCTCCCGTGGCAGAGCCCGTCACCGAGGGGAAACCTCTGCCTCCCCTGCATCCCGTGTATCCTTTGACAGAGGGGCTTTCTTCCAAGCAGATCGGGCAGCACATGGAAATGGCACTTGCCCTTGCTGCGCGCGGACTTGAAGATCCTATCCCCGAAAAGATCCGAATTCGAGAAGGGCTGTGCACGCTGACGTTTGCGTTGCGCGCCATGCACACGCCCACGGACCTTGCGGGCGTGGAAATCGCAAAGCGCAGGCTAATGTTTGAGGAGCTTTTTCTGTTTGGTGTGGGACTGCGCTCGGCAAAGCACACCAAAGAGCTGATTGCAGCCCCTGCATGCACGCAAAACGACCTTTCCGCCTTTCTTTCGCTGCTGCCGTATGAGCTGACCGAGGCGCAAAAGCGCACCGTGGAGCAGATAAGCGAAGATATGGCAAAGCCGTACGCCATGACGCGCATGGTGGTGGGGGACGTGGGCTGCGGCAAAACGGTGTGCGCAGCGGCTGCAGCCATCATAGCGGTACAGAGCGGCAGGCAGGCAGCGATTATGGTACCTACCGAAATTCTGGCAAGACAGCACTATGCCGATCTTGCACCGTATTTTGAAAAGCTGGGTATGCGATGCGCACTTTTGGTGGGGGCGATGACGCCCGCGCAAAAGAAAAAGGTGCACGCTGCCCTTGCTGAAACAGACGGGGATAAGCGCGTGCAGGTGGTCATTGGCACGCAGGCACTTCTTTCCGAGGGTGTGGAATTTGCAGCGCCCGGACTTGTGATCACGGACGAGCAGCATCGCTTTGGCGTAGCACAGCGTGCAAGACTTTCGGATAAGAATGCGCATGCGCACCTGCTTTGCATGAGTGCAACCCCCATTCCGCGCTCGCTTGCGCTGGTGATGTACGGGGACCTTGCTGTTTCCCGTATCGATACCATGCCGCCCGGCAGACAAAGGGTGGATACATTTGCGGTCAACCAAAGCTATCGCGAGCGACTTGACGCCTTTATTCGCAAGAACGTGGATGAGGGCGGGCAGGTATACGTGGTGTGTCCCGCGGTTGAGGAGCAGGAGGACGATGCGGATCTGCTCTTGGAGGAGATCGGCATGGGCGCGGAAAAAAAGCCGCCCTTGCAGGCAGCGGTACAGTATGCCGAGCAGCTTGCCGAGCGGTTGCAGGGCTATCGCGTGGCGTTCGTGCACGGCAAACTGAAGCCCAAGGAAAAGGATGAGGTCATGAACCGCTTTGCGGCGGGAGAGATTGATATTCTGGTTTCCACAACGGTGATAGAGGTTGGCGTTAACGTGCCGCGTGCGACCTTGATGATCGTGGAAAACGCCGAGCGGTTCGGTCTTTCTCAGCTGCATCAGCTGCGCGGCAGAGTGGGGCGCGGACAGCGCAAGTCGTATTGCGTGCTGGTGGCGGGTGGCATGAGTGAGAGTGAGATTGGCGAGACGGCGAAACGCAGACTCAATACCATGAAAACCACCTATGACGGCTTCGCCATTGCCGAGCAGGATCTGGCGCAAAGAGGACCGGGTGATTTCTTTGCCAAGAATGCGGGTGGCGCGATCCGACAGAGCGGCAGCGTAGAGTTCAGGCTTGCCTCGCAATGCGGGGATGGGGATCTGCTGACAAGTGCCTTTGCTGCTGCAGACGAGGTCATTGCGCAAGGATTCATGGAGGAGCATCCCGCACTTGGTGACGCGGTGGGCAGAATGTTTGCAAGCACTGATCAGCACGATATTATGAATTAGAGCCAAACAGAATATGCACTTGGAAAACCTATTAAAAGGGAGCTGCCTTGCGGCAGCTCCCTTGCGTTTGATTGTATTTAGTTGTCGATTTCAAACTTATCAAGTGTTTTACCCATTTGCTTTTTGAAGTTGTTGGGCTTGGTGGAAGCAACGTTGGTCTTGCCGTCCATGAACTTGTTTGCGATATTGTATACGTAATTGCCCCAGGATGTATCAAATACATAGCCAAGGTCGTAAATACGGTTTGCCAGAATCAGCTCGATCATAGGTCTGGATTCCTCATCTCTGGTGGACTTGGAGATCAGGGAAATGTCGTAGTAAGCGGGGGTCAGGGTATCAACGGAGTAAGCTGCCATGGTTTCAACCACTGCACCGATCTGCTCCAGCTCTTCACCTACAACGCTGGTGGGGATGGATACCATGCCGCCAACCTCGTTCATGTGAGCGTAGTACTCGCCCTGTGCCTCGTTGAACATGGGGAAGGGAACTACGCCGAATTCCACGTCATAGCTGCGCAGACGGATTACACACTGCATGCATTCCTGGAAGAACAGCGCGTGACCGTTACCAAAGCAGGTCTTGCCGTTTTCCACAACGTTGGTGTTGCCGCCCACGGTGTTCATGCTCAGCGCCATCTTGTCATCACCGATAATGGAATAAGAAAGCGGAATGGCGTCAACTGCGCGCTCAACGTCCAGCACGTATTCGGGAACGTCGTTTTCATTCTTTGCAGTGATTACGATACCTGCGGCATACATCATGCAATAGCCTGAGTTGGTGGTGATTGCAGTACCCAGAACGTCCTGGTCGTGCTCCAGTTTGCCGTTACCGTTGAGGTCCTTGACGGCTACGGAAGCCATTTCGTACATCTTCTGGAAGGTCCATTCCTTGTTGTTGACAAGCTCGTAAATATCCTCAAGACCGTTGTTTTCTGCAATGGTCTTGTTGAACATAACGATAAACGTACCGTCGTTGTCGCTGGTCAGCAGGTCACCGGTTGCAAAGTATACCTTGTTTCCGATTGAGAGACCCTCAAGAGCCTTCTGATCCCACCAGGTCTGATCGAAGTCCAGATAGGGAACGTCGCGCAGGTTGTGCAGGTAGTTTTTGGTTGCAATGGTTGCGCAAGAGCCCAGCTTCTGCACGATGGCGTCAAACTCGCCCGCGCCGCCCTTTACGTCCTTTTCAACCGATGCCAGCGGATCGGTTACCTGCGTTTCCAGGATCTTGAAATCATACTTGGACTGGATCATGTCGTTTCTGCGATAAACGGCACTGTTGATCGGGTCATCGTTGATTTCTTCTGCATAAATGTCAACCGTGGTCCACTCAGCAGCGTCTCTGGTCAGGAACATGAATTCCTTGCCACCGTACGTGATATCGGGAACGTTGAGATTATCCAATACGTTGGATTGTTCTTCTGCTTTAGTGGTGTCCTCGGGAGTGTCGCTGTTGTTTGCACATCCTGCAAGCAAGGATGTCAGCATCAACACAGCAAGAAGCATGACTAAAAATTTTTTCATGTCAACCTCCAATTGTTTTTTGTTTTTTATTGTGTATTCATTATATTATACCGCCATACAAATTAAAAGTCAAGTAAGAAACGCGATGTTTTCAGAGATTTGTGAATACTGTACAAGAATGTGCAAACAAATTTGTGCTTGACATATAGAGCGGAATGTACTATAATAATACCATTAAAATTACGAGGTACAGGATTTATGAAGGAATACGTAAGCGTTTCTATCGTATCGGAGCGCAGTGCAGTAAAAGCGAACCTGTTTGATGCGGTGTACGAAAAGGAAATGGAGCAATTGATTGAGGACGTGGATATCATAATGCCGGAGCAATTGCCTGATGAGCAGGAGGAGGAAGCCTTGGAAATGGTGACGCAAGGGCTTGTTCGCGTGCGTGGCGGCAGAGTGGAGATTGTGTATGACGAGGGCGAGCTGAGCGGTATGGAGGGCTCGCAAACCGTGATTTCCTATGCTAAGGGAGAACCCCAAACAGTCAGTATGATCCGTACGGGTGCGGTCAGCACGGTCCTGGTGTTTGAGCGCGGGGTACGCCATTTGTGCACCTATGAGACACCCTATATGCCTTTTCAGATCGGCGTGCTTGCGCTCGCGGTTGATAATCGCCTGGAAAGCGAGGGGGAGATCTGCCTGGATTACCTGATTGAGATCCGCGGCGCGCAGGCAGAAAGATGCAAAATGACCATGAAGGTGACGAGAGTGGCATAACTTTCCGTAGGGCGGTGGCTTGCTGCCGCCATAATACGTTCCGTATCATAAAAGCATAACGGCTGCCACGGGCAGCCGTTATGTTTGTTTTATTGAATTTCCTCAATATTGTAAGGCGTGGTCTGATAAACCAGATAGTTGAGCCAGTTGGAGTACAGAAGGTTTGCGCAGGAACGCCAGCTGACGATGGGCTCGCGCGTTTCATCATCGTCGGGGAAGTAGTTCTTGGGCAGCTCAATGGGCAATCCTGCAGCTTTGTCGCGCAGGTATTCCTTTTTGAGCGTATCCGCGTCGTATTCCGAGTGACCGGTGATGAATACCTGTCTGCCGCGCTCGGTCATGCAGGCGAATACGCCCGCCTCGGGAGAGCTTGCTAAGATGCGGATCTCGGGCACCTTTTCAATATCCTCGCGGTGGCAGGTGGTGTGGCGGGAATGAGGCACCTTAAAGGTGTCGTCAAAGCCGCGGAACAGAATGGAGCGCTTGTAATCCAGCGAGTGCTCGTACACGCCGAACAGCTTTTTGTCAAGCGGATATTTCGGCACGCCATAGTGATAGTAAAGACCTGCCTGCGCACCCCAGCAGATATGGAAGGTGCTGGTCACGTGGGTCTTGCTCCACTCCATGATCTCGC
>JAFNZX010000380.1 GCA_017382615.1 Clostridia bacterium
GTAGATCTCGTTAATAAAATCTGCAATGACCTCACCGTCCAAGGTGTCTACGTAGAAGGGATTGACCTCATAATAGAAGCAATAATTTTCAAAGCAATAGATGACCTCGGGGCCTCTGGGATCCTCCAGATCGGGCGTAAAGGTCTTGACGCGCAGATACTTCTGCTGATACTTCAGACCCTTGCCGTTGACGATACCGCCGCCAAAGCCGGAGGGCCAGCCGTTCTCGTCGTACGCCCATGCGTGCATGCCTCTCTTGCCTGCCTCGTCAATGGATGCAGAAACGTTTTCGAACCATTCCTTGCCCATGTACTCGGTCTGCAAACCGCCGCGTGCGTGCATAAAGAAGCCGCCGATGCCCACGTCGTCCATCATGCCGATCTGTCTGCGCGTTTCCTCGGTACGAAGACGCTCATTCCAGGACCAGAACGGGATGGGACGGTACTTTTTGTCCACAAATTTAAAATCCATTTTGACCTCCTTTGTCGTCGGAAATTTCCCCGACGCAGATGTATAAATTTTAATGATTTTCAACCAAATATGCGCGCAGGATCTGTACGTCGCGCGCGTCCACCGCACCGCTGTCATCAAGATCGGCAGCACCCGTATGACAAACGGCAGGCAGCTCTTGCAAATATCGCAGCATGGCAGTCACGTCCCTGCCGTCCACCGTGCCGTTCTGATCGGCATCCCCCCACAGATAGTCCGCAAGATCCAAAATGCTGACCGACAAGGTTTGCATCTTGCCGTCGGGCGTGTCGCAAACGCGGTAATACACCGTGTCGCCGTCCACCCAAAGTCCCCAGATCTGCATACCGCGCGGCAACTCGGCATCAATCTCTACAATAACGCCGCTCTGCAGGTTATGCGCAAGTATTTTTTTGGGGGTATTGTAAATCAAATTGCCGCGATACGTGCCCACACCCATAAAGGCATCCAAATAGTATGAGCCGCCGTCCGGTGTCAGCCACTTTTCATCACTTGCGATGACTGTCGTGGTGCTCATGGTGGTAAAATCCACCCTGCGCACGGCATGCCCCTCGCTATCCGCATAAAACCACTGTCCTGCAGTGTAGGAAAAAGGCTCGTTGACCTCTGTTAAAAACGTGTTCTCATATGCATCCCGCGTGCAAACAGCCTCGCTGTCCCATGCGTAATGCCCCGTCCTTGCAATGCCCGCATCACTGCGCAAAAAGTTTGCATGCAACGCTTGCCCTGCACGGTCCGGGATGGGATCATCCCACGTCACGTCCACGTGATAGCTCTGACCGCCCAAGGTGATCACGTTCCAGACATGATTCATCTCTGCACTGACCGCCACGTCCGATGCAATGCCGTACCGCGCAAGCAGTGCCGTATACGTCAGCGTGTACGCTTGGCAAACACCGCGTCCCTTTTGCAAAAACTGATACATATCGTAGATCTCGTAATCGGTATCGTACGAAAAATGCAGGCAAAGGTAATCGTGCAGGTACAAAGCAATCTCAAAATCGCTCCAATGCGCATCCACGCCCGCGCAGATCTCGTCAAGGCGCGCATTCACGTACGCCCGCGCCCTGATCAGCTCCTCGCCCGCCATGCGATACGACGGATTGAGCGTAACGACCTGCCCTGCAGCGGTATAGGTATATGAAATTCCGGGCATGACGAAATACAAATCCGGATAACGGTTCATCACGTCGGTAAAGACCCCGGTAATGCTGTCCACAGGGATTTTAAAATCCGAGAGATCAATCTCCTCCTCGCCCGCCAGCAGCGCTGCGTATATGTAAGCCTCGATCTCCGCTGCACTTGCTAAGTAAAGCGCGGCACTCGCCTCACCCTCGGACAGCCCGACCTCCACAAGCTCCCCTTGCCCTGCATGGACAAGCGGTGCGGGAGCCACGGGACTTTGCATCACGGGCTCGTATGCAATCGGTGCGGGAGCTGCGCACGCAGACAATACAAGCAAAAGCAGCAATGCCATTGCGCACAACGTTTTTGTCGTTTTCATACGCTCACCTCCCAATTTTCAAGTATATGCACGATACTTATACGGTATGCAATCCCGTCTGCTTGCAAATGCATTGCACGATCATCTCAAGGGCAATGGGATTATTGCCGCCGCCCGGGACAATGACGTCTGCATAGCGCTTAAAGGGCTCGACAAACGCCTCGTGCATAGGCTTAACCGTAGTCAGATACTGTGAAATGACGGAATCCAAAGAGCGCGCCCTCTCCTTGGTGTCTCGCAGAATGCGGCGCAAAATACGCTCGTCCGCATCGGTATCCACAAACACGCGCAGATCCATTGCGTCGCGCAAGGAGGCATCCGAAAAAATGAGAATGCCCTCCAGGACGATCAGCGGCGTGGGATGCACCGTTACCACCTTGTCACTTCTGTTATGTACTGTATAATCGTATACGGGCACGTCCACGCTCTGCCCGCGGCAAAGCGCATCTAAGTGCGCGCGCAAAAGGTCTGTTTCAAACGCGTCGGGGTGGTCGTAATTGGTCAGGCAACGCTCCTCGTAGGTCTTACCTGTCTGCAAACGGTAATAGCTGTCGTGCGCGATGACGGTGACGCTTTCGCCAAACGCCGCCGCAATATGCTCAGCCAGTGTGGTCTTGCCCGAGCCCGTACCGCCCGCAACACCAACGATCATGGGCTTACTCATGTGCGCTCTCGCTTTCCTGCGCGGCAATCGCCTGCTTCCAACAGCTGTGGCACATGGCAACGTAGGAATCGTTACCGCCAAGCAGGATTTGTCCGCCCGTGGTCACCACGCGTCCGGCGCCGTCAATACGTGCGTTGACGATGGCTTTTTTGCCGCAAGTACAGATGGTCTTGATCTCGGTAATGGAATCCGCCACCTCAAACAGTCTGCGGCTGCCCGAAAACTGGTGCGTCATAAAGTCGGTGCGCAAGCCAAAGCACAAAACGGGAATATCCAGCTCGTCCACAATACGGCGCAGCTGGTCGATCTGCTCCTCGGTAAAGAACTGGCACTCATCCGCAATGATGACGTGGCAGTCCTTGCACTGCGCGAATTCCTCGTAAATGTCGGTCGTCGCCCCGATGATCTGCGCCTCTGCCTCAAGACCAATGCGCGAGCGAATGATGCCCGCACCGTCACGCGTGTCAATAGCGGGCTTGATCAGCCACACGCGCATGCCGCGCTCCTCATAGTTGAACTTGGTAATCAGCGCGTTTGCAGTCTTGGATGAGCCCATTGCGCCGTATTTGAAGTATAATTTCGCCATTTTTTACTCCTTTACCGCGTTGCAGAGAATGCGCTCGACGATATCCACGACACCGTTGAGTGACTCGATCGACAAAAATTCAAATCTGGAATGGAAGTTCTCGCCACCCGTGCACAGATTGGGGCAAGGCAAACCCATAAAGGAAAGTCTTGCACCGTCCGTGCCGCCTCTGATCGGCACGACGATGGGCGTAATGCCCAGCTGCTCCATGGCAACCTTGGCGCGCTCCACGATATACATATGCTCGTTTATGATCTCCTTCATGTTATAGTAGGAGTCCTTTATGGAAAGCGTGCAGCTGCCCGCGCCAAAGCGCGCGTTGATCTCATCTGCTGCCGCCTGCATGACCTGCTTTTTCTCTTCAAACAGCGCGCGGTCGTGGTCGCGGATGATATACACAAGCTGTGCGTGCTCGCAATCACCCTGCATGTCGCACAAATGGAAGAATCCCTCATACCCCTCGGTCATAGCGGGGATCTGCTCTGCGGGCAAAAGCGCATTGAACGCCAAAGCCAACAGCTGTGCGTTCTTCATCTTATCCTTTGCAGAGCCCGGATGAATGGACACGCCCGCAAACTTGACCACGGCAGACGCCGCGTTGAAGTTCTCATATTCCAGCTCGCCAAGCGGTCCGCCATCCACGGTATAGGCGTAATCCGCACCGAATTTTTCTACGTCAAAGTGGTCGGCACCTCTGCCGATCTCCTCGTCGGGGGTAAAGCAGATCTTGACCGTGCCGTGCTCAGCGTCACTTGCCAGAAGTCTTTCCACCACGGAAACGATCGCGGCAACGCCCGCCTTATCGTCTGCACCGAGCAGCGTCGTGCCGTCGGTGACGATGAGATGCTGCCCCACGTAATTTTGCAGACTCGGATAATCCGCAACCGTCATATAAATGCCCTTTTCCTCGTTGAGCAGGATATCCCCGCCCTTGTAATCCACAATGCGTGCCGCAATGGGCGCATCCGCGCAGGCATCCGAGGTATCCACGTGCGCCACAAGACCGATCACGGGGCACTCCTTTTCGGTATTGGCAGGCAGGGTTGCATACAAATAGCCCTTATCGTCCAGCTCCACGTCCTCAAGTCCCAAGGACATCAGCTCTGCGGCAAGTGCCATGCTGAGCACGATCTGCTTTTCCGAGCTGGGAACGGTTTCGGAGCGCTCGTCCGACATGGTGGGGTATGCGACGTATTTTAAAAATCTTTCATAGGGTTTCATATATTACATTCTCCTTGGAATATTCTCCGTAGGGGCGATCAGTGATCGCTCGCCATTCCTGTCTACAGTATACCATATTTTTCTTCGCCTATCAAGGCATTTACCCAAAAAAATCCGCAATTCCCCTTTTCTTTTTTGTGGCATTGTGATATAATGGAGCAAAGACTCATGAAAGGACGCTTTCACATGAAGAAAATTACCAGCTTTACCGTGGATCACGATACCATTACCCCGGGATTTTACATCTCGCGCATTGACGGTGACGTGACCACCTTTGATCTGCGCACCCGCACGCCCAACGCGGGTGACTATATGGACAATTTGACCATGCACTCGGTTGAGCATATGCTTGCAACGCTTTTGCGCAATTCCGCGGACAGCGAGCGCGTGATCTACTTTGGCCCCATGGGCTGCCAGACCGGCTTTTACCTGCTCATGCGCGACACATCCCCCGCGGATGCGTTCGCCCTGCTTTGCCGCTGCCTTGCGGACGCCATTGCTTACGAGGGCGAGATGCCCGGCAACAAGAGAAAGGAATGCGGCAACTATCAGAAC
>JAFNZX010000381.1 GCA_017382615.1 Clostridia bacterium
AGGCAAGCAGCAGGTAAGGCAACGTAAATCGGCTTGGCGCTTGCAAAAAAGGAGCTGCATTCAGCTCTCGGAAAAGATAGATGGTTTACCGTGTCGGGGAGCTTTGCAATTGGCAAAGCTCCATCTTTCTGTCCTATGAAAATTATATCTCTTATCAATCCGACTTAAGTCTGCCTGTCAAGGCACACGCGAAAAAAATCGTCCAAAAAGCCATATTGCAAAAAAAAATGTATGCTTTTGCAATGATTTGTAACACATTTGTAACGCGCCTTATGTTACAATGAAGAAAATGGGGGAGATTTATCCTTTATGGGCATATTGCCTTCAAGCGTATTTCGAAAAAAGGGAAGTACGATATCATTTTATCACACTGGGGGAAAGATATGAATAAGCAATTATTTAAAAAAAGCAGCATGGACAAGGTTTCATCTCCGGAGCAGCTTCAGGATTACGTCAGGGTTGCAAACCCGGGGCTTTGGATGGTGCTTTCGGCAATTGTCATTTTGCTCGCCGGTGTCATCGTTTGGGGCTTCATTGGTAAAATTGATACGACCATGTCTACAGCCCTCATAGCGGATGGCGGCAAGGCGGTCATGTACATAAGCGAGACCGACGTGGAAAAGATTGAGGTCGGCATGACCGTTCGCGCAAAGGGAAATGAATATACGATTACGGGTATATCCAGGTATCCCATAAAGGTGGATGGCTCTATGTCGGAATACTCCATTCATGCAAGCGGACTTACTCTTGGTGAATGGGTGTATGAGGTTCGTGTGGATGGGGAGCACGCAAACGGTGTCAGCGAGGCGGATATCGTGATTGAGAGCATTTCGCCTATCTCCTTTATCCTGAACTGAGGTGGGGAATATGGGAAAATCTGACAACAGAGTCAAGGCACCCGTGACAAACGGCGTGGCAAAGGTCCCCGTCGTGATGCAGCTGGAGGCTTTGGAATGCGGAGCGGCATCGCTGACAATGATTCTTGCATACTACGGAAAATGGATCCCGCTTGAGCAGGTCCGATCCGATTGCGGCGTTTCGCGCGACGGATCTAATGCCAAAAACATACTAAGGGCGGCAAGAAGCTACGGACTTGTGGCGCAAGGCTACCGATATGAGACCAAGGAGCTACGCAAAAACGGAAAATTCCCTTGCATTGTGCATTGGAATTTCAATCACTTTGTGGTGCTGAACGGATTTAAGGGAAACAAGGCTGTGCTCAACGACCCCTCAAGAGGCACGTACAGCATCTCTATTGAGAACTTTGATAAATCGTTTACCGGAATTTGTCTGATGTTTGAGCCCTCGGAAGCCTTTAAGCCCGAAGGCAAGCCTAAGAGTATGATTTCCTTTTCCAAGGAAAAGATGCGCGGCGCAGGTGTTGCGGTGGTGTTCACCATCGTGACCACCGTGACCATGTCGCTGATCGGTATCATCAACCCTGCCTTCTCGCGTATATTTGTGGATAGGCTTTTGACAGGGCAGAACCCCGACTGGTTTATTCCGTTTATCGTCTCACTGGCGGCACTTTCCATCATTCAGATCGTCATGGCGTTTATTGAGGCGATATACACGGCACGTATCGGAGCCAAGATCGATGCGCTGGGAAGCACGGCGTTTATGTGGAAGGTTTTAAGACTTCCCATGGAATTTTTCTCGCAAAGAATGGCAGGCGATATTCAGCAAAGAAAGGGCTCAAACGCCTCGGTTGCAAAAACGCTGGCGGATACGTTTGCTCCCCTTGTCATTGAGGCGGGCATGATGGTGTTCTATCTTGTGGTCATGATTCGTTATAGTCTGCTTCTGACGTTGGTTGGTGTTTTATCCATCGTGATCAATCTGTTTCTGGCTCGTATCATTTCCCAAAAGCGCGTGAACATCACCCGCGTTTCCATGCGCGACATGGGCAAGCTTACGGGTGCAACGGTGGCAGGCATAGAGATGATTGAAACCATCAAGGCAAGCGGAGCGGAAAACGGATTTTTTGCAAAATGGTCGGGTTATCAGGCAAGCGTGAACACGCAGCGCGTCAAGTACGCAAAGCTGAATCAATATCTGGGAATGGTTCCTTCCTTGGTTTCCACCATCACCAGCACTGCCGTTCTCGTTATCGGCGTATATCTTGTGATGGAGGGGCTCTTCACGGTTGGTATGGTCATGGCGTTCCAGGGCTTCCTTAGCTCCTTTATGTCACCTGCGCAAAAGTTTATTTCCGCAGGGCAGACACTTCAGGAAATGAGAACCTCCATGGAAAGAATAGAGGACGTGATGAAATATCCTACCGACAAGCTGTGTCAGCAGGCATCGGTTGATGAGAAAAGTGAAGCGTATTCCAAGCTTTCGGGACAGATTGAGCTGAAAAACGTGACGTTTGGCTACTCGCGTCTTGCCGAGCCGCTGATAAAGGAGTTTAATCTTACGCTCACCCCGGGCAAGAGAATTGCATTGGTTGGTATGTCGGGCTGCGGCAAATCAACGATTGCAAAGCTGATGGCGGGACTTTATCAACCGTGGAGCGGTGAAATTCTCTTTGATGGCAAGCCAATAGACAGCATTGACCGTGACGTTTTCACCGGTTCTCTTGCCGTGGTGGATCAGGATATTATTATATTTGAAGATACCATAGCCAACAACATTAAAATGTGGGACTCCTCCATTGAGGATTTTGAAATGATATTGGCGGCAAGAGACGCACAGATACACAGTGACATCATGCAGCGCGAGGGCGGATACAGCTATAAGCTGACTGAGGGCGGCAAGGATTTCTCGGGCGGTCAGCGTCAAAGGCTGGAAATTGCAAGAGTGCTCGCGCAGGATCCCACGATCGTGATACTTGACGAGGCAACGTCTGCACTGGATGCAAGAACCGAGTACGAGGTCGTCAAATCCATCAAGGATAGGGGAATTACCTGTATTGTGGTGGCGCACCGTCTGTCAACGATACGAGACTGTGACGAGATCCTCGTTATGTCGGGGGGCGTTGTGGTCGAAAGAGGAACGCACGACGAGCTTTATGCACTTGGCGGCTTTTATACGAAGCTTGTGACAAGCGATTGAGGGAGGTAGGTTCGGGTATGGGCTGGTTTGATGAACAAATCAAGCAAAGAAGAAAAAATGATGAGGACACGTTCTCCCGCGCGTTTGTTGACATTGCGGATGCGGTGCTTGGTTCAAAGAGAAGCGTGTCAAATGACGAAAATGACGAGCGCGAGCTTGGAGCGATTGCGAAAATTCTCGAATACTACAGGGTGAAGCCGCGTCAGGTTCCGTATTCGGCAAAGACGCTCAATGACCGTCTGGAATATCTGCTGCGTCCCAACGGTATCATGCGGCGCAACATCAATCTTGAAAAGGGCTGGTATAAGGATTCCATCGGAGCGGTGCTTGGTACCCGCAAGGATGACGGAAGTACGGTTGCGTTTATTCCAAGGGGCATTTCGGGATACGCATATTATGATGTCGGGACGGGTAAATGGATCAGAATCAATGCCAAAAACCAAGCTCTGTTTGAGGAAGAGGCAATCTGCTTTTATAAGCCCTTTCCTTTGGGCAAGCTGACGCTGCGTTCGCTGATGCGCTATATCATTGAAACGCTTTCGGTTTCCGATTTTCTATTTATTATCCTGGCGTGTATGGCATCCACCGCTATCGGTCTGCTGGGACCCAAGCTGAACAATCTGCTCATGGGCACGGTGATAGGCAGCAAGGATTATCAGCTTTTGCTGGGAATTACGGTATTTATGATCAGCGTCAGTATCAGCACCTTGCTGATCAGTGGAATGACCTCGCTATTAATGGCGCGTATCAATACCAAGATTACGATATCGGTGCAGGCTGCAACGATGATGCGCATATTATCCCTTCCTGCAGATTTCTTTAAAAAATACAGTGCGGGCGATCTTGCAAGTCGCTCGATGTACATACAGTCACTGTGTTCCATGCTGGTGACGTGTGCGTTCAATACGGGACTTACGTCCGTGTTTTCACTGATATACATTACGCAGATTTTTGCATATGCACCGGCGCTCGTTTTACCGGCGCTTGGCGTAATATTTGCAACCATCGTGCTTTCTCTCATTACCACGTTCTATCAAATGCGGTACACGAAAAAGCAGATGGAGCTTTCCGCTGAAGAAAGCGGAATGAGCTACGCAATGATAACAGGCGTACAGAAAATCAGACTTTCGGGAGCGGAAAAACGCATGTTTGCGCGTTGGGCCAAGCTGTATGCAGAGCAGCTCAGGGTTTCGTACAATCCCCCCCTTTTCCTGCGCGCGAATCATGCCTTCGGTGCAATCATTGCGCTTGGCGGCATGATACTGATGTACTACTTTGCCGTGCGCAGTCAGGTCAGCGTGGCAGATTACTATGCGTTCAATACGGCGTACGGCATGGTCAGCGGTGCGTTTATGTCCTTGGCAGGCATTGCAACCACGGTTGCGCAATTCAAGCCTACCATTGAAATGGTAAAGCCGATTATGGATACGGTTCCCGAAATTGCCGAGGGAAAGCCGGTCATAGAGCAGCTTTCGGGCGGTATCGAGCTTTGTAACGTGTCGTTTAAGTATCAAGACGGCATGCCTTATGTGATTGACGATCTTTCCTTGAAGATTCATCCCGGTCAGTACGTTGCAATCGTTGGGGCAACCGGATGCGGAAAATCCACGCTGCTCAGGCTGCTGCTTGGCTTTGAAAAGCCGCAGAAGGGAGCGATTTATTACGACGGCAGGGATCTTGCTAGTGTTGATCTGAAATCTCTGCGTCGCAAGATCGGTGTGGTTATGCAAAACGGCAAGCTGTTCCAAGGCGACATTTTCTCCAATATCATTATTTCTGCACCGCATCTTACCATGGATGAGGCGTGGGCTGCTGCCGAGAAGGCAGGCATTGCCGATGATATACGGAGCATGCCCATGGGGATGTACACCATGATCTCGGAGGGATCGGGTGGTATTTCGGGCGGACAACGCCAAAGAATTATGATTGCCCGTGCCATTGCTCCGGGACCCAAGATCATTATGCTTGACGAAGCAACGAGCGCGCTTGATAATATCTCGCAAAAAATCGTTTCGGATTCGCTTGAAACGCTCAAATGCACCAGAGTTGTGATTGCGCACCGCTTGTCTACCATTCGCGAGTGTGACCGTATCATTTACCTTGAAAGCGGCAAGATCGTTGAGGACGGTACTTACGACGAGCTGATCGCTCAAAACGGCAGATTTGCTGAGCTGGTTGAACGCCAAAGACTGGATTCATAAAGCATTATACAGCACATCTGACTTGCATTACATATGATAATGGTAAGGGCTGAAGATGCAAAACCCGCATATAGCATTTCCATCCCGGAACAGAATAAAAAAATGCACTTTTTTTGCTTTTTTTAGAATTTGTAACACCTTTGTAACACACTGCTTGCTATAATGTTACCAACGAAAGCGGTTAACCCCTCAGGGGAGGCTGTTTTTGTGACTCTGAATGGAATAGCTACAATATAGTATAACACAAAAATCAAACAAAAAAGGAGAATAGAACTATGAATCACTTTCCCCCTGAACTGATCGCAAAGATGAAGGCAGCCAAGAGCGCAGAGGAGCTTATTCAGCTGACAAAGGAATATAACGTGGAGCTTACCGAAGAGGCGACAAAGTCCTTTTTCGAGCAGTTTCATGCAAACGGTATTGCATCCGACGAGTCGCTTGAGTCAGTCGCCGGCGGCTGGGGGGCTAATACCAATTCTGTCTCGGTTGGGGATAGAGTGAAATTGTTGGGCAAGCAATGTGCAAAGTGCGGTAGTACGACAGGAGTCATTCTGATGTTTTCAGCACAAAATATCGGCAGAGCATTAATTAATTGCGACAAATGTGGAACTTTAATAGGGTATGCTGAAAAATCCCGTTATCATAAGATTTCATAAAAACGAGGGCAATTTTTGCGCGAGTGTCAAAGGCTTGCGGAAAATTTTTGAATTTTATATATTTAGGTGGAATTTGTAACACCTTTGTAACACCCTTCATGATATACTGGTGTCAAAGAGAAGGGTAGGACCCAATTTGAGGCTACACGATGAGATTGAACCCCGTGAAGCCGAAACTAGAATGGATATAATTTGAACAAGGAGGATCACATATGACAAACTTTACGCCCGAACTGATTGCCAAGGCAAAAGCAGCCAAAAGTGCAGAGGAGCTTATGGCTCTTGCAAGTGAAAATAACATCGTGCTGACCGAAGACGAGGCAAAGACGTATTTTGAACAGCTGCACACAAACGGTGCAATATCTGATGATGAGCTTGAGCTGGTTGCCGGCGGTGGCTGTTTTGATTTCGTTGAGGCGCTCCTTCGCAGAACAAGCGCAAGCACCGCAAGCACCTGTGTGAATTGCGGTAACACATCCGCCAAAACGGTATATGATAACCAATTAACGCCCCTGCCTTACGAATCTAATGACAAAGCGATTGACAACAACATCATTGAGCATCTTTGATAGAAAGCACATCGAAAAAGCAATATAAAAATCCGAATTGACAGTTAAGGAGAAATCACTATGAAGGATTATACCGCTGAACTGATTGAGAAGGCAAAGGCTGCCAAGAGCGCAGAGGAGCTTCTCGCACTTGCAAAAGAGAACAACGTGGAGCTGACCGAGCAAGAAGCAAAGACGTATTTTGAGCAGCTTAACCAAAACGACACTGTATCCGATGATGATCTTGAGATGATTAGCGGCGGTGGCTGCCCGGAGGATGATGATTCCACCGAGAAGGAAGACAAACCAAACACTGAGCCTTGCCCCTATTGCAGTCGCCCCGTTACTGTTTCACACAGCATATGTCCGTGGTGCGGCAAGGTCCTTGTCTTCTCTTAATAAGCGGATAGAGGAGACAAATCGACTTTCAAAAAATCCAATATAAAAAATCAGAAGAAAAATTATGAAAAATTTGCACCCCGAACTGATCGCAAAGGCAAAGGAAGCCAAGAGCGCAGAGGAGCTTCTCGCACTTGCAAAAGAGAACAACGTAGAGCTGACCGAGCAAGAAGCAAAGACTTATTTTGAGCAGCTGAGTGCAAACGGTGCCTTATCTGATGAAGAGCTTGACTTGATTGCCGGTGGCGGATGTCCCCAAAACGAGAGTGAGAGTGAGCCCGTTGAAACACAACCCGTTCTCGATACGATTGAAGAAGGAGACCACGTCGTGGTTATCGACGGAAGCAGATGCCAGTGCGGCTGCGTGGCAGGCGTTGTTGTCAAGAGGATGCACCTTCTTGTAGTTCAATGCCGTAGCTGCTCCATGACGATTCACACTGTTCTTGATGAGAGCAAAGTTCAGAAAATGTGATCGGATCGTTGGTGTGATTCAAGTTTTCTGTTTAATTGTAGAATACGCGCTTAATCAAATCATTATTTTAAACAAGGAGATCAAAACATGGCAAACAAAGATGTAGAAATCAAAGCAAATGAAAATACGGCAATATCTGACGAAGATCTTGAAAACGTTTCCGGCGGCATAGGCTCTGTCAACGTTGGCAGCAGACCCTGCATCACGTTGAACAAGAACAAATTCAAAGTGACTGATGCCAGCCGCTGTCCTACTTGCGGCAATCTGCTTACCTCTATTGCATTTCAAAAGGATGATCCTTCTGTCGTTATCAGCAACTCATCCAGCCTGAAATGTGAAAAATGTAATACCATCATTGTGAAAAAAATCAATCCCGGTGCAGACGAATTGATTTAAATCACATAGCGCGAAGCGTTCCGCTAAGACGGTTCGCTTCGCGCTTTCCATTTGCTTAAAAAACACAAGGACAAAAATAATCGGAAAAATATGAGCTATATACTGAATGAAATGATTGCGCTGCGGTCCTGGTGGCGCGTACCTTACGCATATTATATCAAAGGCGTGATCGCTGCAAAAAAGTTGACCAAGGAAGAATTTGAGCTGCTGTCGCGCTGTGACGGACAAAGCGAGATCGAGGACAGCGAGCTTCTGCAAAGCCTTTTGGAAAGAGGCTTTATATCGGAATGCAAAGCAGGTGAAAAATCGCTTTCACCGTGGCAGAAAATGGAGTGCGACAACCGTTATTTCCCCGAAATGAACTGGATGATTACAGGGAAGTGTAACTATAACTGCCTGCATTGCTTTAACGCTGCGGATAATTCACCGCTGATGGCGGAGTTTTCGCTTGAAGAGGCAGAACGCCTGCTTGATCAGGCAATGGATTGCGGAATCAATGCATTTACCATAACCGGCGGAGAGCCTATGTGTCATAAGAGCTTTTTGCCTATCCTTGAAGGCATCTACCGCCGCGGTATGTACGTGGAGGAGCTGAACACCAACGGATATTATATCACACAAGAGATACTGGATCGCATGAAGGAGATCGGGTGCTATCCCTTGATCAAGATCTCGTTTGACGGCATAGGACATCACGATTGGCTCAGAAACCGCAAGGGGGCAGAGGAGGATGCATTGCGCGCGATCGCCCTTTGCATTGAAAACGGATTCCGCGTTAAGGCGCAGACCAACGTGCACAGAAAAAATGTAGACGCTATGCTTGATACGGCGCGCTTGCTTGATAAAATGG
>JAFNZX010000040.1 GCA_017382615.1 Clostridia bacterium
GTGCCGTCGCACCACGCCACGGCTTCGCCGTACTCGTAGAATACGATCTCCACGCCGTGCAATCGGGCAACCTCGCAGATGCGTGCCTGCGCGTCAAGCATCTCTGCGTCAGCCGTGCGCGGCAGATAGACGCGGTCGGTCTTGTAGTCGGTAAAGAGATCCGAGAGCATGGATGCGTGCTGCGTGCGGCAATCGGTCAAAAGGATTGCGCCAATCTCGGTCGCGTGCAGATTATGTCCTGCGTACATGGCAGCTTGCATGGCAGTGCCCGTGCCCGACGAGAGGTCGCAGACGTATGCGCGATAGCCGTCCGCACAGACAAGTCCCTCCGAGATCGAGGACGGGTGCGTATAAGCAGCTTGCAGCGTGCGCGGTGACAGAGCCGCGCTGACGGGGAAGAAAATACATAAAGAAATGACCAGCAGTGCAGGCGGCAGAGAAAGCAGCCATTTGCGCCTGAGAGGAAGTATCAGTAAAATAAATGCCGCAACGCAAAGGACAATGCCAAGCACCTGCACGGTAGTGTGCGTCAGCGGAAGCAGTGCACCGTCTATGCCCGAGACGCGTTCAAGATAGGGCGTGCAAAGGGCGTATAGAAGGCGGATGAGCGTAGCAAAGAAATTGGCAAGCGGCGGGATGGGGGACAGCACCAGCGTGACAGTACCCAGCACCAAAAGCGCGGCAACGACGGGAGAGATCAGCAGCGTGGTGAGGGGGGAGAACAGAGATAAGTGACCGATTAAAAAGCAGGAGGGCACGAATACGGCAAAGCAAGCGATCACACCGATCAACAGCGCTTCAAGCACCGCTGTTGCAATGCCGAGCACGCGCTGCTTGGCTTTTTGGTGCGGCGGCTTGGCAATCGCCTCGGTGCGAGCCTTCAGATATTCGTGCATGGGCGGTACGAATACCACGATGCCGAACGTGGCAAGAAAGGACAAAATAAATCCACCGTCGCAAACCGAATAAGGGTCAAGCAGCAAAATGCCGGTGCCCACCAGCCCCAGCGTAGTCAGCGTATCGTTGTCTGCTGCAAGCAGATAGGAAAGCTGCAGCAGGCACACCATCACCACAGCGCGCGTGGCGGAAACCGACATCCCCGTCAGCACCAGATACCCGACCGCGGCAAAGGCCAGCAGCACGGCACGTGCCTTGCGGTGCATACGCAGCTTGGAGAGCGCAAAGCCTGCAGCACCCATTAAGATGGATACGTGCATGCCCGACAGCGCAAGCATATGGGAAGCACCTGCGCGTTCAAAATCGCGCGAGAGCGTGCCGTCAAGATACGAGCGGTTGCCAAGCAGCAAGGCGCACACAAGTCCGCCACTTTCCTTACCGCACACGTCGATCAAGGCGCGGCAGAGCGCGTCGTTGAGTCGGTGCAGAGAAACGCGGGGCAGGGCAATGACGGGAGCAGCGTCGGGAACGTCGCAGACTTGTACGATCCGATCCTCGTCCTCGCAGGTAAGCTGCATACGCAAGCCGTCTGCCAGAGCATAGGTTTCGCTGAAGTAAGGGGAGGCAGTTGCCTTGAGCGTTTGGGGCTTGACCGAGGCTTCAAAGCTGTCACCCACCTGCAAATATGACGCAAATTCACAAACGAGCGATGCGTCAAA
>JAFNZX010000008.1 GCA_017382615.1 Clostridia bacterium
CAATATCAAGATCGTAACGCAAAGTGACAATGCAAAATACGCCGGCTACAACAGCTTGGTGGGTTGCTACACCTTCACACTGAACGGCACGGATTTTAATAAGCCTTACTACAAGGAGCCGCAAAAGCATTACATTGTGGATGCGCAGGTCACTGGCGATGATTACGACAGAGCCATCTACGTATTTGCACACACCAACAACACGGGATGCTTGGAAAACGGTGTTGTACTGGGCGAAAACGATCAACTGCTCCCGATCAACGTAGAGGTTTGCAAAAACTTCAAGGGTGAGTATGAGGAAAAGCTGTTTGATCCCGAGGATATGCACTACGGCTATGCGATCTTCCCCATTACCGTAAGCAAGAACCAGACCAGGCGATTCAAGTCGATCAACCTGTATCAGAATTGGGGGCAGGTGCCGCTCAAGCAGCTCTCGTCCATCCAGTTTATCGCACCTTATTATCACCTCTCCTGCGGTACGACCGAAACCAACTGTATCGCACCCTATTACGTATACGGCAAGGATTACTGGACACTTCCCGACTTCCGCGCTATGTCCTCGCCCTTGTGGCCCAATCAGCCTCAACATACCAGCGCAGGCAGACTTTACTGGCTGCAGTACACCGATGCCCAGGGCAACTTCTACGGTTCCGAATCGCAGACCGCGGATATTTCCTCCTCCGGCCCTGTTTACGTGGATATTGATATGAGCTATCTGTCGGATGACGGCAAGATTCAGGTGGATTACAGACAGGCGGAAATGGCGCAGTCCGATGAAACCAGAACCTATTACACGCTGGAGCTGGCCGTGCTGGAGGATCTGGAGATCAAGGATTTCGTTAACAACTTCTCGTTCTTCTCGATGGACGGCAGAGGCATCACCTATAAAAAGTTCGGTTATCTGGATGAAAACAACCAGTCGCAGACGGTAGAGATCGATCTGAACAGCACGCATACCGCTTACTACAAGCTAGGCAAGAACGGTGCTTATTTTGATTACTATATTGATGCAGATCCCTCCCACAGCGGCACCGATTCGGTCAATATGGCGGCAATCATCAAGGATTACGCAATGGTCATAGGCGGCAAGACCTACGACGGCAACCTGGTGCTCAAAGAAACCTACGACGGCTCGGTCAACCTGGCAACCCTGACAGCTGATCTTGGTGACGTCACCCTGCGCGCCGGCGACACCGTGCGCATTGACATTATTCTGCTTCCTTGGGGATGCCCCGAGAGTAAGGATGACTCCAACGTACTCAAGGTCAGAGAGGATTCGGTTCTCTCAGCCATCAATACCACGGCACAGGTTGGCACAGTGATTGCGGACACCTACCTGCCCACCGTTATGGCGGACAACAACGTAGCGGAATTTACCGTCAGCGGTGGCGGCTCGACCATTTACGCAGTTCGCGTCTACGGCTTTGATACCTACACCAAGCCTGCCATTCAAGTGCTGGAGAACGGCAGCTGGGTAGATTTCGAGTATCAGCACCACGACTACGACGGCTACATGTCCTTCCGCGAGGATGACGGCACCTATTCCCTTGCCTTCTCGTTTGAAATGCAGGACGGCGAGGCGCGCACCTTCCGCGTGACACAGTAAACAAAATCCATAAATATGGCGGGAGCGCGTTTGCAATGCAAACGCGCTCCCGTTGCTATAAGTTAAATGATCAACGCCTTGTTTGTCTTATTTATTTAAGATAAAATGAGATAATTTGTACAATCTTTGATTCACTACACCGACATCCTCAACAAACAAGTTTGATATAACATCGCCATATGCTGATGCAATTTGTGGATAAGTTAAGCCATCTCCTTCAAAATGCACACCAATGCTGAAGTTGTGGCCAACCAATGTAACTG
>JAFNZX010000041.1 GCA_017382615.1 Clostridia bacterium
GAGGGTGACGTTGCATCCGTTAAGATCGTTAGCATGATGCCCTTCGGTGCATTTGCAGAGATCGTTGACGGTGTAGACGGTCTGATCCACATTTCTCAGATCGCTATGACCAAGATCGCTAAGCCCGCTGACGTGCTTGAGATCGGTCAGATCGTTGACGCTAAGATCGTTGGCATTGACAACGAGAAGCAGAAGGTCAACCTGTCCATCCGCGCTCTGCTGGAAGAGGCTAAGGCTATGCTCGAGGCTGCTCCCGTTGAGGAAGTCGTTGAGGCTACCGACGCTGAGTAATTTTCTTACATAAGCAATGATACCCGCGTGTCGCAAGACGCGCGGGTGTTTTTTGTTTTTTTATGGAAAATCTCTTGACAAGTGCATACCATGTGTAGTATAATTTCTCTCGTTGCGGAATTTTACAGGGTGAAAGGATTTTGTTATGATTCAACAAAGAACGCTTCCTCGTTTTGTTGCACATCCACAAGAAACGTTACGTAAGGCAGGGGCATTTGCCAAGAAGAACGCGGTGCTGCTGATTGCTGCCGCGTGTGCTGCTATCACGGCTGTCATCGTGCCGCCGGACGCGGCATATCTTGGCTATTTTGACTTTAAGACGCTGACTTGTCTGTTCTGTACCTTGGCAGTGGTGTGTGCGCTCAAGAATATTCGCTTTTTCACGGTGCTCTCGCGCAAGATCGTGCAATGCACGGGCTCTTTGCGTATGGCGGTGCTGGCGCTGGTATGGGTGACCTTTATCGGCTCAATGCTGATCAGCAACGACATGGCGCTGCTGACCTTTTTGCCGCTTGGCTACTTCGTGCTGAGCTTTACCGGTATGCAGAAATACATGGCGTTCGTGTTTATCATGCAGAACATTGCCGCAAATCTCGGCGGCATGCTCACCCCCTTTGGAAATCCGCAAAATCTGTATCTGTACAGCTTTTTCAATATCCCCACGGGCGAATTTATGGGCATCATGCTCATCCCGTTCTTAGCAGCTATCGCGCTGATCACGCTGTGCTGCCTGCTCCTGCCCGGCACCAAGTTGGAAATGCCCGAAGAGGGTAGTGAACGCCTGCCCGTAGGGCGCACGGTCATCTACCTTGTGCTGTTCGCACTTGCTCTGGTGGTGGTATTCCGCGTTATTCCGTACTGGATCGGTCTGATTGTTATTACCGCCTCGTTGTTGTTTATGGATCGCAAAGCACTCGGTCAGGTGGATTACGGACTGCTCGGCACGTTCTTCTGCTTCTTTATCTTTGCGGGAAACATGGCGCGCATTCCTGCTGTCAGCAATCTGATGAGCAGTCTTTTGGAAAAGAATACGTTGATCTTTTCGGTGCTGTCCTGCCAGGTCATCAGTAACGTGCCCTCGGCAATTCTGCTCTCGCAGTTCACCACCGATTATCCCGCACTTTTGTTGGGCGTCAATATCGGCGGCGCAGGCACGCTGATTGCGTCCTTGGCGTCTTTGATCACCTTCCGCGAATACTGCGCGCATAACCCCGGCAAGGCAGGCTCGTACCTTGCAAAGTTTACCGCGCTCAATTTCGGTTTTGCCGGTGTGCTGACGCTGATTGCATCCTTCCTGGTATAAAGAAAAAAGCCTCCTTACGCTCCTTCTCATAAGGATGTTTGTATTTTGTAGGGGCGATTCACGAATCGCCCGCTGAAATACGCAAAACAAAAACGGGCGATTCATGAATCGCCCCTACGGACACACATAATTTTCGGCAGAGATATTGTTTTCTCTGCCGATTTGTGTTATAATGGAACTAACGAAAAGCCTCTCCCATTGGGAGAGGTGGCGGCGTAGCCGACGGAGAGGGCAAATGGTCGCAATGATCCCCCTCTCACCCGCTACCGCGGGAGCTCTCCCTGAGGGAGAGCCTTTGGATGCGTGAACTTTAGGGGTATGGGTTTTACCCTATGCCTTTGTAAAACAAAGGCGAAACTGGCGATAAAACAGAACGATAAATAAGAATTTGACAAAGGAGGTTACCTAAATGAAAAAAATAAAATTTCTTGATATTTTTCTTCTCTGTCTTAAAATCATTCTTCCAATTTTAATATTGATTCCGCTTGCGTTTTCCTCATATCGACTTACAGAAGGGCGTATGTCGGATATTGCTAATGCCGGAAATGATGATTATCACAGCGGATTAGGTTTGTACATTTTTGCATCACACACAGTGCTTTTTATTGTGAATGCTATACTTGCTGTTTGATCTCGA
>JAFNZX010000042.1 GCA_017382615.1 Clostridia bacterium
ATATGGGCGAGAATGGGCAGCTGCAGGCAACGCTGGATTCGTTTGGCATCCGTTATACCGGTTCCGGTTATATTGGCAGCCTGTTGGCAATGGATAAGGATCTTGCAAAAAAAATGCTTGTGGGTGCAAGTGTGCCTACCCCTGCGTGGGTATTGGTGGATCTGGCACACGAGCTGCCGACGGACGTGCCTGCCGAGGTGGGATATCCTTGCGTGGTCAAGCCCTGCTCGGGCGGATCAAGCGTGGGCGTTTCCATGGTGGATAACGCCGAGCAGCTGGCGGACGCTTTGCAAGCAGCAGCTAAGTACGAAAGATACGTGCTGGTTGAGAAGAGAATTATTGGCAGAGAGCTGACCGTGGGCATTGTGGACGGCGAGGTGCTTCCCGCGATTGAGATTATTCCCAAAGAGGGCTTTTATGACTACGCCAATAAGTATCAAGGGGGCAAGACGCTGGAGATCTGTCCCGCGCCGATCGACGACGTGACCCGTGATACCGCAGCCGAGCTGACGCGCCGTGCATTTGACGCGCTGCGCCTTGGCGGTTATGCACGCTTTGACTGGATGCTGGACGAGGCGGGAGGACTTTGGTGCCTGGAGGCAAACACGCTGCCCGGCATGACGCCCACGAGTCTGCTGCCGCAAATGGCGGCTGCCGTGGGGATTGATTATGATTCGCTTTGTGAGAAGCTGACACTGCTGGCTTTGAAATAAGAAAAAGGCACTCGTTTTGGGTAAAACGGGTGCTTTTTTTCGTCAAACTGACTTATAACGCAAAATAGGTCTTGTGCAAAACGCAGAAATCTTGCTGTGACAAGGGAAAATGGGCATACCCTCTCGCAAAATCGAATGAAATATGATATAATGAAACAAAGACAGCGAGGCACAGACGAAATTCAGTTGCTGAATTGAGTAATCCGAAACTCAAAATTACCTGAAAATTCAAATTACGGAGGAAATATTCATGAAAAACAAATGGTTATGTATGCTGCTTGCAGCACTGATGTTGGTCAGCCTTTTTGCCGCTTGTGCAGATAATGGTGAGGGGGAGCAGTCCACCACGTCCACCGAGACGGAAGAGGGCAATATATACGATCAAGCCCTTTCACAGATTTCCGCTGATTGGGGCGAAGAGGACTTTTGCGTGCTGGGCAGAAATGACGCCGCAAATTCCGTTACCGAGATTCACCGCGAGGAAACCAGCACCGACCCGCTTGAGGATGCGGTTTATCGCCGTAACATGGCGCTTTCCGAGATGTGTAATCTCAACTATCTGACCTCCCTTGTGGGAACGGAGGAAGTGACAAACAAGATCTCCAACGATATCCGATCCGGCTCGAACGAATACGCCATTGCAATGCCCAACATGATGCATGCGGGCAATATGGCGACGCAGAATATGCTTGTGGATTTCAAGGATATGCCCTATATTAACCTGGATGCGGATTGGTGGGATCAGGGAACTGCCGCGATGAACGTTGCAGGTAAGAATTTCTGGATGAACAGCGATATCAACTTCTTGGCGCACGACGTAACCTTCCTGACGCTTTTCTCCAAGGTCATGGCAGAAAAGCAGGGCATTGAAAGCTTGTATGAAACGGTTGAAAATCACGAATGGACGCTGGACGTATTTGCATCCTATATCAAGAAGGTGTCAGCCGATCTGGACGGTAACGGCAAGTACGACGAGGCAGACTCCTACGGCTTAATCGGTACGAGCACGATGGGCTATAATATGTTCTATGCCTCCAACCTGAAGTTCGTTGGCTGCGATGCCGAGGGCGAGCCTTATCTGGCTATGACCGATTCCGATCTGCTCAAGGCAACCGAGCTGCTGGAAAAGCTGCTGGATATGCTGTATACGGGCAACAGCACCTATATTGTGGCTCCGGGTAAGGAGATGAATGCAATGAACATGTTCTCCAATAACCAAGGACTTTTCTACGTGGAGTGCGCAAGCTATATCGTCAACCTGCGTAATATGTCGGACGATTTCGGCGTGCTTCCTCTGCCCAAATATAATGAGGCGCAGGAGCACTATTCTACCTACGTACACTGCATTTCCTCCACCATGGTCATTCCGCAGGGGAACAAGAACTTTGAGGAAATGAGCAAGGTGATTGAAACTATGGCGATTCTGTCGGGTAAGATGGTCAAGCCCACCTACTACGATCTGGTGCTTAAGAGAAAGACCGTACGCGACGAGGACTCTGCAGGTATGCTGGATATCATTTTCTCCAACCGTACCTACGACCTTGCATGTTACTATGATAAGATCGGGCTGATGCACGTGTTCCAGAACGCGGTCGATAGCAAGAAACCTTCCTTTTCTTCCAACTACACCAGAGCTGCCTCCAGGGCGGAGAAAGAGCTTAAAAAGATCGTAAGTAAGCTGGAAGATACCAATTAAGCCAAGATTTAACGTATAAGGAGAGACAACATGGATTTTTGGTGTAAGCCTTCCGCAGAGCGGGTGTTCAAGCATACCCGCAAACAAAAAAAGGACTGTGCAAGCCTTTGCTTGCATACGGGTAAGAATATGTTTGTCAGCGCGCAGGTGCTGTTGCGCGACGTCGAGCTTGCATTTGATATTACCGACGTGACCGTTGCAGGCGCGCCCGAGGGCGTTACTGCAGAAATTTGCGTGCAGGAGTACGCTGTTTTCAACGATGGGCTGCCGTATCCCGATATTCAAAAACCGGGCAAGTGCGTGCACGTGCCTGCCAATACAACGCAGGGAATCTGGCTGCATTTATGGGTAAGTGAGGCGGCTGCCACAGGCAAAACGCGCATTTTGTGCACCGTCAAGACCACGCGAGGCGATTTTGCAGCAAGCCTTTCGCTGCGCATCTATCCCGTTACCATTCCCGAGCCTGCGGATTCTGCATTCGGGCATGAGTATTTCTTCTGTGATACGGGCTATTTTCCGCCAAAGGGCAGAGCGTGGACGCCTCCCGTGACGCC
>JAFNZX010000382.1 GCA_017382615.1 Clostridia bacterium
GTGACGATATTATGATAATACGGAATACTGCCATCGGTATCCAGCAGCTCGCTGTGCACAAGGTCGATCACACCCGCGCGCTCACAGCTGACGACAAGGCGAACAAAGCCCACGCGGCTCTCTCCAAGGTCGTAGAGCGCGTACATGCTCTCATCCCCCCAAAGCGTCAGCCCCTCGTCACCGCTCTCAGCACAAACACCGCCAAAGGCAGTATCCAGCGTTCTGCGGCAATCTGCGGTAGGATGCTCGGGCAGCGCGTCGTAATAGGGGTTATTGACCTCATAGAAAAGGGGCGTCAGACGGATCTCGGGATCGATGTGGCAAGAACCGAAGCCGACCAGATCGTCAAAGAAAAACTCCTCCAGCGTGGGCTGCAACGCCTCGTGTGCTAAGTAAACGGGCTCTTTTTCCATGAAAGCAACGGGCAAGAACTCCCCTCTGCCGAACTTCCAGGTATAATATTGCTCGTCAAGCGTATAAATCTCGGTGCACTCGCGGCTGTGCGAGATGCGCTCGGAATTTGCTGCGCGTGCCGCAATGCGGCAGACCTGCCAAGCATCTCTGCCCGTAGCGCAAAGCACCTTGCCCTGGCAAGAAATCTCTGCAATCACCATACCGTCCTCCATGGTGCAATCGTTGGAGTAGCGGTTATAGAGGGGGTGCATATTGCCGTACGCCATGACCTCGATTGCAACATGGTTGACGCCGGGCTCAAGATACCACGTCACGTCGATCTCGTCCACGCGCGCGTATCCGTGCGCGGTGCGCGCAGGGCCGTGCATGACAAGCTCGTCGTTGACGTACAATCTGTAGGCGTTGCGTGCAGTCAGACGCATGGTAATGCCCGAAAGCATCAGCTCACCGTCTTCGCTGCAATGCTCGGACAGATCCAGCGCGTAGTAAAAGCCGTACTGCCCTACCATATTTTCGCGCATTTCGCGCTCGTATTGCTCTTTTGTATAAGGGTAAAAGACCGCTTTTGCGGCATCAAAGGTAATCTGATTCATTGCAAGGGCTCCTTTGCGCTCAGTTTTTCTGCCATTATTGTAGCACAAGCGCAGCAATTTTGCAAGCAGTTTGCCCAAAAGAATTGACAAAACAATGCAAATTTGGTATAATTGACACAAATCCACCATCCCGATAAAGGAGGATGCCTTATGAAAATCACACGACTTTTGGCATTTACACTATGCGTCTTACTACTGCTTCCCTTAGCAGCTTGCAAGCAGCCCTCTGACGAACCCGCAGAGAGCACCGAGACGGATGCCACGGGAACGACTGACGAATCGACCGAGACCGAAACCGAGGCAGAAACCGAGCCGCCGATCGATCCCGCGGTGCAAAATCAGCCGCTGATCACCGAGCAGGCGTTTACCGATCCCGCGCGTGAGTACCGTGCGCTCAAGATCGAGCACAACTTTAATGGTCTTCCCGGTGCCACCCCTGCAGAAAAAGCGGCAAGCCTGATCGAATACGGCTTTGGCGGTGCGGCTTGCAACATGGTCTGGGATGCAAACTACCTGCAGCAGGGGCAATCACTGGACGATTTTGCCGCGTTTGTGGATGCAGCGCACAAGCAAAACGTGCGCATCTGGCTGTACGATGAATACGGCTACCCCAGCGGTGCTGCGGGCAACTTAACCGTCAAGGATCACCCCGAATACGCCGCCGTGCGTCTGGTGCAGCACACCATGTCGGGCGGAGACAGCGATGTGCGCAGCTTAAAGCTCCCCGACGGCTTTGTCAGCATTGAGCACGCATATCTGCTCAGCGAGGGGAAGACGCTGCCCTTAGAGGTAAGCGTGCAGGACGGCAAGATGGTCTTTTGCGGCGTGGACGCGCCTTGGACGGCATTTATTTTCTGTGCCGCAAACTACTGCTACGGCTTTGAATGGAACTCCTCTTACCCCAATATCCTCAACCGCGACGCGGTAGCGCGCTTTATTGCAGTCACGTTTGACACCTACGAGGGTGCGATCCCCGATTTTGCGGGCGCGGTGGAAGCCATTTTTGACGACGAGGCGCAGCTCTTGGCGGCGCACCATCTCATGCCCGCGAACTTGCGCAACCCCGTTCTTCCCTACGATTACGATATTTTTGATACCTTCCAAGCCAAGTATGGCTACGACCTGCGTCCGCTTTTGCATCTGGTTTACAGCGGCGAGGATGCCCGGGCACAGCGCGTGCGCGCACACTTCTATGCGCACGTAGGCGACTTGGTTGCCGAAAACTTCTTTGGTCAGGTGCAGGCTTGGGCGCAAGCGCACGGCACGCAGCTTTCGGGACATTTGCTGCTTGAAGAGCAGATGCAATACCACCTGCCCGTGTACGGTAACTACATCCAAAGCTCCAAAAACATGGGATATTCCGGCTTTGACGTGCTTAACGTGCGTCCCGATCCTTATCTTGCAGAAACCTCCACGGGCGGCAAGTACGCCTCGTCCGCAGCATGGCTGACGGGCAAGGAGCGCGTGATGATTGAGATCGCACCCGCCGCAAATCCCGATGAATTTGCCACCAATCACCTTGACTACGCGCTGGGTGCTATGACCTTTGCATACTTTGACGGCGGTAATCAGGTCACCTCCTACTACGGCCAGGCAAACAATGACAAGGAAACAGGCAAAGCCTTTAACGAGTACGTAGGCAGAATGGGTGCTATGACCGTTGGTGCGCAAAGCCTTGCAAGCGTTGCCATTTACTACAGCATTGATGCCATGGCAGCGGCTTACGAAGCCCCCAAAACGCAGCAGCTTTACGACGCCCCCGACGCCGCCCGCGATCTTGACAAGCTGGTCACCCGTCTGGCTACGGGCGTTCGCAAGGAGGGCTTGGATTACGTGTTCCTGGACGACGCGTCGCTGCAGAGCGGCACGGTCAGCGCAAAGGGCTTGACCGTTGGTAATTTCACCTTTACCACCGTCATCGTTCCCCGCGCAACCATCATGGATCTTGCCAGCATGCGCGTGCTGGACGCGCTGATCGAGGCGGGCGTCAACGTCATTTTCGTGGAGCAAATGCCCTCGGTCGCGTTCCTTGA
>JAFNZX010000043.1 GCA_017382615.1 Clostridia bacterium
AATTCCAAAAGTCAATACCTTTTTCGAAATATTTTCACTTTTTTTCGCTCAATTTTTACACGAAAAATGATGCTGTTTTTGGTTATTTTGCGAGGCTGCCATAAAAAGATTAAAGAGCAGGGGATGCAAAATTATAAAAGTGTGAGTAGAAGTAAGAAAAGAATATAAAAGAAGGCATGAACCGGGCATGCAAGCATGAGTTGGAAAAATGTTTTATACCTGATTCCCAATCGCTCGTATAATGGCATAGATAATGTCACATTCTGCGGCATGCTTTTTGCGGTAGCTGGGTTCTTTTCCCGAGACCTGTTTGAATGCTTTTAGGGCACTTTCGGGGATCTGATTGAATAAAGTATTCCGCTCCAGCATATCTGCAAGAGCTTCGTAGGTATCGTTGTGTTGCTTTACCCAATCGGGAACACTGGTGATTGCACCGAGCCAAAAGGCGAATTGAAAATTGTAGGTGCTATTCATGATACCGATGATCTGTTCTTCAGTCATAGGCTTGAGCGCTTGCCAATTATAGTTGAAAGGGCCGACAAATCCACCGCCGAATTCCGACGGCTTTTTGAACGTGATATATTCGTCAACATCCTTCAAGATCTCATAAGCACGCTTGGCCGCCGCTGTTGCGGTACGCATATTTTCCTCGGTACGCCATCCCTTTGTAGCGGCAAGAATACTGATATGATTGGCACCGGGAAATTTAGCATGAGGCTTGTAGTAACGATCATTTTTGCCTTTGATAGAAAAATCGTCAACCGAGTTATACTCCAAGACTGCTGTCAAATGTTCAAAAGCCAAAGATAGTTCTTCTGCATAAACAGGGATATCTTCGGAAGCCTTTGTCATAGCGAGGATGTTTGAAACAATGGCACGATTTCCACCGCGCCCTTCTGCGTCCAATGCCGCACCGCCACGAAACCAATTCTTGTGCTTCGATGCGATTTCGGGTGTCAGCAAAGCCGTGACCGCTTTTTGAATTGCCGGATGATTCGCTTCAACGCCCAGGGTCAAAAGAGCACCGATGTGGCAATCCATACCGTCAATGCCGTGGAGCTCATGACCGAACCACCCGTCGGGGTGTTGTGCGGACAAGTGCTTTTGCGTATTTGTTTGCGCTAAGATTTCGTTCTGAAGTGCCACCATAAAAGGCTCGTCCACAGGTACATTAAGCATGTCGCGATGCACCAAATACTTTATACTCGGGCAAGCATATTCCAGGAGAAAGTCTATTTGTTTTTGAAAGTTGTATGCCATATCTTATTCTCCTTTTTCGTGTAAAAATAATAAGAAAGATTCGGAAGGAAATGTCGCATAGCTTTCTCGTGTGGGTTTTCCAATCAGTTTCAAACTTTTGACCTTACTCAATTTCAAAACAAAATGGATTTACAATCTTCTCGGTGCCAAAAATCTTAATTGCCATACGATACATTGCTTTAGCATGAATGCGGTCGTGCCAGATAAAACGGCGCAGCACTTTGCGAAGCGACCACAGTTCTCCGTAGCTTCCTGCAAAAACGGTGTTTTGAAGATAATCGGGAGTTGCTTCGAGTGCTTCAAAGCCGCGTTTGCGGCACTCGTATATAGTCCCATTGTTATCTGCATCGACGTTTATTTCGGCAAAGTAATATGCATTGACGCTCTTAGTATGCTCATACATCTCGTGTGCTGAGCGGGGGACTTGCCCGTAAAAGGTTTTGCGCTCGGGGGAGACAGATATACTCTTATCGGGAACAGACGCATACAACGTCAGGAAATCCTTAGCGGATTTGAGCGCGAGCGATTTGAGGGCTTGGTATTCTTCTTGTGTCAGCGGGGCTTTCTCGCTTTCAAAAAGCACGTCGGAATCGGCATCTTTTATGGTAAGATCTGAGCTTTTTTCTTCGGCAATGGCTATTTCTATGCATGGGGGAATATCTTTTCCTGCCCAAGTCATATAGGAAATCATCTCCTCGGGCATTTTGTCGATCGCGATCGCAAGACTTTCTCCTCGCGTATAAGCACCAATGTAATCTTCTGCATAAAGCAACGTATCGTTGCCGTTATGCTCCCAAACACAGTTGATTTTCATCATCAAACCACCCTGAACAATCCATGAACGTTATCAATAATAAATTTCTGTGCATCCGTATTGTACAGGGCGATATAGTAATCGCCGTTGAGCCCGTGGCGAGCTTCGACCAAAATACCGATTTGCTTGCCGGCATCGGTGGGCAGCTTATAGTTTTTACCTCCGTGCTCAACGGTACGCAATAGTCCGAGATGCACCAGCCAATCGGCAAGGTCGCCGGGTTTGAGCCCAACGTGCGACGATTCAAGATTGAGCGAGCTGAGCATGCTTGCAATTTGCGAAATGGAGAGCGGTGTCTCCGAGAATTCGAATTTTGCAAGCTGTGCTTGCGAGAGCGTAAAGGTAACCTGCGGAATACGATCTGCAGGGTGGGGCGGACTTTGCGAAAATGCCAGAATCTCGTGCAGGTGGTCGCGTATAAATTGCTGCGCGAACATATTCAATCTCAGAGAGCTTGTGACTCTTCCTGTCTGTGACGTAGATTGATGCACAATGATGCCGATCTCCACACCCTTTTGCGTAGGACGCTTAAAGGACTTATCTCTATAGTCGATCAGCTTTTCTATATATCCGTTATGCATCAGCCAAGGCGTGAGATCGTGCGCTGTAAACTTTTTAGACGAGTGCAGAGCCGCATCGATCCTTTGCGCAAATGCGCTGATGCTGACGGGGAATTGCGTGCATTCGATCAAGGACAGTACCTGCGCCGTCAGCTTTCGTTCGGGGACACGGTACAGGTCCGCGACGACATTGGGAGCATTGATCAGCTTTCCAAGCACCTCGGATACATAGCTAAAGCACCCGACAATACGTGCCTTGGCAGCCACGTCATCCTCGGGGATGAGAGTGCCGTCCGTTGGGTCAATGCCCGCCGACAGCTTATCTATAAACGATTTTGCATACGCGATCTTTTCAAGGTCTGTCATGTCGCAGCCTCCTTTTTTCTTTCATTATAGCATGTAATTTGCGAGATTGCAACCCTATGCAAAAAAGACTTGAAAAATTGAGGATACTGTGGTAGAATACAGGTAATATGAGGATAGGAGAAACTGATATGTATACTTGGAAAGAGCTTTATGACATAGCAAAAGAACGACTCAACCCACGCGTGCTGACGCCCTTTATGGATGCAGGCGGTGTGGCGGCTGCGGTTTTGACCGATCAGGGCAACGTGTACGTGGGCGTGTGCATCGACACTTGTTCGGGGCTTGGTATGTGTGCCGAGCGCAATGCGATCGCCAATATGATCACGTGCGGTGAGAGCCGTATTGTCAAGCTTGTATGCGTCATGGGGGACGGGCGCGTCGGCTCTCCCTGCGGCGCGTGCAGGGAAATGCTGATGCAGCTCGATAAGCGCAGCCCCGAGATCGAGATTTTGACCGATCTTGAAACGCTCAAAACCGTCACGCTTGGTGACCTTGTCCCCGATTGGTGGGGCACCGAGCGCATGAATCAAGAGGACGAATAGATGACGCATTATATGAAGCTTCGTCCGCATCCGTTTGCTATGATCAAGAGCGGCAAAAAGACCATTGAGTTACGTTTGCTGGATGAAAAAAGAAGGCAGATCGCCCTTGGAGATACACTGATTTTTATCAACACCGACAGTGGTGCCCAAATTGCATGCAGTGTGAAGAATCTATACGTATTTGCAAGCTTTGAAGAACTGTACCGCGCATTGCCCTTGGATAGTTGCGGTTACTTGCCTGAAGAGATTCCGTACGCTTCAGCAAAGGATATGGAACAGTATTATACGGTGCAAGAGCAGGCACAGCACGGTGTTATTGGAATTGAAATTGCGTTAATATAATAAGATAGGGGTTGAGTCATCTGCTCAGCCCCCTTTGCATTTGCGAAGATGTGAAAGAGCATCCGTATGATGCACCTCATCCACCGCAACCGCGTCAGAAAATCGCTCCAAGTATTCGCGTTTTTCTGATGCTGCGGTCCCCCTTCCCCCGCGGGGCAAGGCTTGTTTCGGTTGCCCTTATTGATAAGAGCAAGCAAGACGGACACAATCATTGCCTTCACCGTAACGGTCAACCTAACGAAAAGGATGCGCGC
>JAFNZX010000383.1 GCA_017382615.1 Clostridia bacterium
ACGAATCAGCTGCTCTACCACTGAGCCACACCAGCGACTTTGATATTATATCACATCTCTTTTGAAAATGCAAGCCCTTTTTGAGATTATTTTTTGATTTTTTTAAAAAAGTGAATTCCTCAAACCAAATAATACACAATCCCCGTAAATCAATTGACTTTTTCTTCGATCTATGTTATACTAAATACAATCAAAGCCCCGAAAGTGAAGGAAATATATGAATCTTTGTGACGTAAGAACCATCAAGCAGATCATGGGCATGTACGGTCTGCATTTCAAAAAGGAATTCGGACAGAATTTTCTGACCGAGAATTTTGTCGTGGAAGACATTGCGGACAACTGCTGCGATGACCGTGACGCCACCATTCTGGAGATCGGTCCCGGTCTTGGCACGCTGACGCGCGAGCTGGCTGCCAGATATAAAAAGGTCATCTGCCTGGAGATCGACACGGGCATGATTCCCGTGCTTGCGTACACGCTTGCGGATTTTGACAACGTGACCGTTTACAATCAGGACGTCATGCAGGCTGACCTTGACGAGCTGCTTGCCGACGCGTTTGCCTCGGGCACGGTTGCCGTTTGCGCAAACCTGCCCTACTATATCACCACGCCCATTATGATGAAGCTCTTGGAATCCGGGCTTCCCTTTACCGATATCACGGTCATGATTCAGGCAGAGGTTGCAGACCGCCTTTGCGCCAAGGCAGGCAGCAAGGATTACGGTGCGATTACCGCCGTGCTCGCCTACTACGGCACAACGCAAAAGCTGTTCAAGGTCAAAGCAGGCTGCTTTATGCCCGCGCCCAAGGTGGACTCCACCGTCATCCGCACCCGCCTTTATAAAGAAAAGCCCTACAATCCCAAGGACACAGCCTTGCTCTTCCGCACCATCAAGGCAGCATTTGAGCAACGCAGAAAAACCCTGCCCAACGCGCTTGCCTCCGGCTTTGGCGAGCTTGACAAGCAGACGTTGACCGACATTATCGTGTCCTGCGGCCACAGCGCAGACGTGCGCGGCGAACGCCTTTCCATCGAGGATTTCGTGGCACTCTCCGACGCGATTTACGATCAAATTCACGCGTAATATTCCATAGACAACGTAGGGGCGACCATCGGTCGTCCCACAAATCGGTTTTTGATCATATCCCCATGCGGCAATCCCAATGAGATTGGTTGGGACGACCAATGGTCGCCCCTACGTGCATTAAATTTCATACAACGCAAAAGGACTACGTTTTTGGCGTAGTCCTTTTACTTTATCGATCAATATACCCAAACACCAGCGTGCACAATATCGAGGAGATGCCGCACAGCACGGTGGCGACTACAAAGATCAGCCAGCCGGGATGCCAGAGATTCCACGCAAAGCCCAGCACCAGATACGCGGGAATGGCAATCAAGAACACAATAGCGCAAAAGGCTGCATTGATGCGATCCCAATCCATGAAAGGCCCAAAATAGGATCTTTTTTGAATCGGGCGCAGCTTGGGGCGGTTGATGGCATCAAGCAGCGGGGTCAGAAATGCCGCGATCACGAATACAAGCCAACCGGGATGCCACAGATCCCACACAAAGCCCATGATCAGATAAGCCACCGTTACAAGCGGAAACAGCATATCCGTCACTGCTTTCAACACGGCATTGCGACGGGGAACCATCTTCACCTCAGGCTCGGGCTGCTGTTCCTGCTCTTGCACGGGCGCAGGCTGCTTTTCTTTGGTTGCGTCACCGCGCACAAGCGTTTCCATGTCGCATTCCAGAACCTCGCACAGCTTGATCACGGTTTCTACGTCGGGGTACACCGAATCGGTCT
>JAFNZX010000384.1 GCA_017382615.1 Clostridia bacterium
ACCTGCACCATGCAGCGCATGCCCGACCGCGGTCTGCTCTTTCATTGGAAAGGCAAGACGGACGGCAATCCTGCCGTGCTCATGGCGCACTACGACGTCGTGCCCGTCAACGAGGATCTTTGGGACGTCCCCGCCTTTGAGGCACTACTCAAGGACGGCTGCGTATGGGGCAGAGGCACGCTGGACACCAAGGTCACCTTTAACGGCATTCTGTTTGCGGCAGATACCCTGATCTCGCAAGGCTTTACCCCCGAGTGTGACGTGTATTTTGCATTTTCGGGCGGTGAGGAGGTCAACGGCAAGGGTGCTGCGCACATTGTGGACTACTTTGAGCAGCACAAGATCGAGCCTGCCATGGTTGTGGACGAGGGCGGCGCGGTGGTGGAAAACGTATTCCCCGGCGTCAAGGTTCCCTGCGGCATGATCGGCATTGCAGAAAAAGGCATGATGGACGTCAAATATACGGTCAAATCGGGCGGTGGTCACGCCTCCGCGCCCAAGCCCGGTGCGCCCGTTGACAGACTCAGCGCAGCTTGCGTGCGCATGGTCAAGCATCCCTTCAAGGCAAAGCTGACGCCCCCCGTGGCGCAGATGTTTGACACGCTGGGACGCTATTCCACCTTTGTTTACAAGATCATCTTCGCCAATATCAAGCTGTTTTTGCCCGTGCTTGACCTCATATGCAAAAAGAGCGGCGGTGAGCTCAACGCGCTCATGCGCACCACGGTCGCCTTTACCCAGATGCAGGGCTCTTCCGCATCCAACGTCATCCCTCCCGAGGCAAGCATGGTGTCCAATATCCGCCTCAATCCCGCGGACAATATGGACTCGGCGCTTGCCTACATCAAAAAGACGGTGGGCGACGACAAGGTCGATGTCACCTGCCTGCACGGCATGAACCCCAGCCGCATCTCGCGCACCGATTGCGCAGGATACGACAAGGTAGCGTCCGCCGTGGCATCCACCTGGAAGGGCTGCGTGGTCACGCCCTATCTCATGGTGCAATGCTCGGATTCCCGCCATTGGGGACGCATTTCGGATCGCGTCTATCGCTTCTCCGCAATGGATCTGACCAGCGAGGAACGCGCCACCATACATGGCAATAACGAAAAGATCAGGCTTGAAACCCTGCACCGTTCGGTGGAGTTTTTCATCAAACTTATGAAAAATTGTTAATATTTAAGGGTGAACCCGCGAGGGTTCACCCTTTTGATTACTCTTATTTGCGGGTGATTTCAAAATCGCCCGTAATCTTATTTCATCAAATCAAATACCGACGTAACCGCAAACTCGGTCGCGTTGCCCGAAAGGATTTGCAAGCGCACTTCACCGCGCTCCATGTCAAATGCGTTATCGGACAGGATGACGTCACCGTCGATGCCCTCGATCATGACGCCCTTGGCAAAGGCTGACGCGGTCACGATCAAGTCGTTCCCTTCTCTGCGTACGGTCAATGCAGGGTCTTGCAGCGCGTAATGTTTAGGAGGCGCGAACAGCGCACATCCTTGGCTGACAACACGCTCATCCGCGATCAAGACATACTGCAAATGCGCGGCAAAAGGATCAAAGTCAAACGGTTGCTCCTGGGTCCACAAAACCGAAAGTGCAGGCACTTTTACCTGCTGCTCACTCGATGCAAGCACGTTACCCTGCGCGTCGCGCACGGTAGCCACCACAAGCCCCGAAAATTCGTTTCTCGTGTCGTTTGTCACGCAAAGCTTATAACTGCACCGCTCTTTGTACGTGCCGCTCTGCGCGTTGATATTGCCTCTGTGCTGCACAAGTCCGTTTCTTGGCAGGACAGCAATACAGGCGCGAAAAAGCGTTTTGCCGCGTACTGCAACGCCTTGTAGCGTCCAAAGTAATCAATGCTTGCCCAGGAAGTGCCACCCCAAATATC
>JAFNZX010000385.1 GCA_017382615.1 Clostridia bacterium
ACAAATAAACGGGAATTTGACGCGCATCAATAACAGTTCAAAGGCTGAGCAGACATTGATCAAATCGTCCGCAGATCCCGCTGCAATTCGCCTTTGGCGAATATTTGCGCTTTTGCTCCGTTTCGCGCTCTGCGCTACACTTTGCAAAAGTTCGACTCCGTTTCATTTCACTGCTCTGCAGTGAAATTCTCCTGCGCTCAGGATGACACTCGGGGTGATAACAACTAATTCAGCATTTTTGTGCAATTTCTCAACATTTTCAAAATTTTTAATATTAAATATTAAATAATGAATAACTGAATCATTATATTGACAAAAACGATGTAATGTGATACAATACATCCATGGGTTGTGGCACCCCTGCTCATCCGTGCAAAGATTTCATCGGCCATATTTTTTGCACAAATCCAACTTTGACTTATTATTCTCAAGATGATTACGGATGCTCTTTAAAAAAATAATAAGAACACAGAGGAGGATTATTATGACACACATTGATTATTTCAAATTACAAGCAAAAAATTTCATACGTGATTTTAAAACGCAAGAAATTGACGAAACCGGCATTACACACTATACGCCCAAATTCTTCCCCGATATTGATGACATAATTCTCGCGTATGATTTGGACAAGAAGCATTTCACCTTAATGAACGCTCAGCATATCATCGCCTTGCTTGCAGGATTTGATAATTGGGCTGATTTGTTACACTCCAGCGAAGCAAGGTTGGAGTTGGGAAAGCTATTGTTTGATTATCGTCGCATTGATTTCAATATTTTAGATCGATGGGATTTCATTCTTGCCGATTTGCCCCCTATGGATGATGAAAGCAAATTGAACATTTTTAACGCTATAGTATTAAACAAATTCGAATAAATTACAAAGTCAAAGTTGGAAGCCCTTTTGCACTCTTGCAAAAGGGCTCTTTTTTTGACAAATTCAAAAAAACCGATGTGCGCACAAAAGCCTTTGCCCGAAAATCGATGCACGAATAGTCGTTGCCCGCTCAAAAACTTCAGTGAATCGTAAAACCTTGCAAGAAATGAAATTTTGAACATTCCCACATTTCTTTTGTCTATTTTCCCCAACCCGATTGACATCCCGCAAAAATAATGGTATCATATGTACAAAGAACCTAAAGGAGGTACTTACCATGTCAAATGCAAATCTTGATCGCAAGACCTTCCGCTTCCCCGGCTGTGATTTCGGCGCGGGTGCCATCTGCGCCAAGGTGGAATTCAGCGGCGCGGAAAATGCGGATCTTGCCACCATCTACGTAGGCGACACCCCCGTGGGCGTTGCCGCGCTCAACAACAAGGACGCACGCGATATTGCATACTGCAACATTACCAAATTTGCGGGCGTGCACGACGTCAAGGTGGTCGTGGACAGCCATGCAAAGGTGCACTCGATTGAATTTTTGGATACCCCCGCATACAAGCAGGTCACCTATACCCCCGTGCCCGACAGCGCCATCCGTCACATCGACTCGGACACCTGGGAGGCTGTGGACATGCTGGGCAGACCCGTGCTCTCGGTGGAGGACGTCGGCCCCAAGAACGACAGACAAGTCGGTATCTTCTACTGGACCTGGCATCAGCAGCACACCAACATGCGCCCCGTGGACGTGGTGGACGTGCTTGACAAATACCCCGCTGCCGAATACCGCAAGGATCACCCCGCATGGGGCGAGCGTCCCTTCCAGTGCTTCTGGCACGAGCCGCTCTACGGCTTCTATCAGGACATTGACCCCTATATCATCCGCCACCATATGTCCATGCTGCATAACGCAGGCGTGGATTTCCTGCTGTTTGACTGCACCAACGGCGCGCTGCTCTGGCGTATGGCGTACGAGCCGCTGTTTGAAGAGATGCGCAAGATGAGAGAAGACGGCGTGGATACCCCCAAGGTTGCGTTCATGCTTAATTTCGGTCCTATGAAGACCTCCGATTACATGCTGCGCGCACTCTATCAGAACCTGTACGCGCCCGGTCTTTACTCCGATCTTTGGTATATGCTGGACGGCAAGCCCATGATCATGGGTTATCCCGAATCGCTCCCCGAAAAGGGCTGCTGCGAGGAGGAAACCAAGATGCTGGACGAGATCCGCAATTTCTTTACCTTCCGTCCCGGTCAGCCCGGCTACGGCTGCGGTCCCTCCAGACCCGACCATTGGGGCTGGCTGGAGATCGCTCCGCAGCATAAATACGGCGCACGCCCCGA
>JAFNZX010000386.1 GCA_017382615.1 Clostridia bacterium
CCGAGGACGGCTCCTGGGATACCATGCTGGATATCCAGGGTCTTGAGGACTTCTACGGCGACATGGACTTCAAGGTTGCAGGTACGCACAAGGGTATTACCTCCATTCAGATGGACCTCAAGATCGACGGTCTGACCCCCGAGATCATCAAGCAGGCATTCGAGCAGACTCGTGCCGGCAGAGAGTACATCATCGACAACGTACTGCTCAAGGCAATCCCCGCTCCCAGAGCTGAGGTTTCCAAGTATGCTCCCAAGATGACCACCATGCACATCGATCCCGATAAGATCCGCGAGGTTATCGGTAAGGGCGGCGCAACCATCCAGAAGATCGTTGCAGACACCGGCGCAAAGATCGATATCGACGACGACGGCACCATCCGCATCGCAGCTATCAACGGTGACAGCGCCGCTGCTGCACAGGCTGCAATCGCTGCAATCGTATTCGAGCCCGAGGTTGGCTGCATCTACAACGCAAAGGTCGTTAAGATTCTGGCAAGCAAGGATAAGCCCAACGAGGATATCGGCTGCTTCGTTGAGTATGCCCCCGGTAAGGACGGCATGGTTCACATTTCCAAGATCTGCGATAAGAGAATCAATAAGGTAACCGATGCAGGCATCGACGTAGGCTCCGAGGTCAAGGTCAAGTACCTGGGTCTGGACAAGAAGGGCCGCATGGATTTCTCTATCAAGGACGCTAAGTAATTTTCACACAATCGCGATACATTGACGAAAGGAGCTTCTCATGGACAACCAAAGAACCCCTCGCAACTACTCCACCGGCGCTGTCAAGCGTGATAACCGTCAACAGCAGCAAAAGCTGGTGGTGATCATGATCTGCATCGTGATCGCACTGCTCTTAGTCGTGTTTATGACCATTATCGGCACCAAGATCGCCGTAGCACTGCTGGGCGGCCATCAGAACGCTGATCCCTCTGCGGTACAGTATAAGGATGTGACCATGGATAAATCGCACTCCCAGTACGGTCCCTTGGCTCTTGTCAACGACACGCATGAGTATAAGTTCCCCACAGAAGCAAGCAAAAATCTTGCCAATATTTGGGATTATCGTACCGCTCACACCGAGGACGGCAAAACTCCCGCTTACAAGACCAGCTTTAACACGCTGACGCTTGACGGCGCGGCTTTGACTGCTCTGCACGATATGCTGACCAGATTCAACAAGGAAACCGGCAAGGATGATGTGATTATCTCCTCCGCTTACAGAACCTATGAGGATCAGATTCCGTTCTCTGTTCCCGAAGGAAAATCCGACCACCACACCGGCTTTGGCGTTACGCTCAAGATCTACGACGGCAGCGTGACCTCCAACATCTACGACAGCCCCGATTATTACAATTGGTTCGTTGACAACGCCCATAAGTACGGCTTCGTGGTTCGTTATCCTGCAGAAAAGAGTGAGCTGACCGGAATTTCCAATTACGTGGAATACTTCCACTACGTAGGCTACGGTCCTGCAACCTATATGAAGGAAAACAACCTGTGCTTGGAGGAATTCGTAGCGCAGATCAAGGCAAACGCGCACAATAACCCCTTGCAGGTAACCGATGCAAACGGTCAGAAGTGGCTGATCTACTACACCGCTTGCCAGGGTGACATGGCAACCGTCAAGCTGCCCACCAACTTCACCTACACCGTTTCGGGTGATAACGACGGCGGTATCATCGTTTGCGTTTCCCTTTCCAAGACTGCTTACGAGCAGCAACAGCAGCAGGAAGCAGAGTCCGAGTCCGCACAATAATCAAACAAACCAAGGGATCGAGAAATGCTCGATCCCTTTTGCCTTATTAGGTTTGTAGGGACAGGCGTCCCCGACTGTCCGTATGGAATCCACATTACGGGAATAACGGACAGGCGTCCCCGACTGTCCGCAATTTTCGTAGGGGCGGATTCAATATCCGCACGTACAATTCCTACGGGAGCATATAGAATGCTCCCTACGGAGGTTGAGAACAGACAGTCGAGGACGCCTGTCCCTACGTTTTGTCCCTGCTGTTTATGTAATAATTGTAACATTATATGCAAAACCTTGCCTAAATGTAAAAAAATTCTTATATTGGTCAAAATTCAGTCACATTATCATTGTATACTGTATAGGCAAAAGTAACTTCCCCGAAAGGAGATCTACTACATGAAAAAAATTTTAGTTTTGATTTTTGCAGCGCTTCTCGCGCTCTCCTGCTTTGCCCTGACCGCATGCTCGGGTGAGACGGTTGATCCGGGACAAACTAACCAACCCGGCGGCACGCAGGCTGAAAATACGGGTGCAACTCCCGAAAACATGATCAACAGCTACATCACCTTCAGCGGCACCTCCTACACCGCAACGGACTCCTCCGCACTCAAGGTAGACGGCTCTGCACTGACAATTACCAAGGCAGGCACCTACGAGATCAGCGGCACGTTGGATAACGGTCAGATCATCGTCGCGGTCACCAAGGCTGAGCGCGTCACGCTCATCCTCAACAACTTCACAGGTCACAACGAATCCTCCGCCGTCATTTGGGTCAAGAGCGCAGATAAGGTATATCTCGAGGTTAAGACCGGCACTGTCAACACGCTGACCGACGGCGCAACCTACGTGTTCCCCACCCCTGCGGATACCAAGCCGAATGCGTGCATTTACGCATCCGACGACCTCTCTATCAAGGGGCACGGCACACTGATCGTAACCGGCAACTACAATAATGCCATCGGTTGTAAGAACGACCTCTCCATCAACGACTGCAAGCTGACTGTTTCCGCAGTCAACAACGCAATCAAGGGCAACGGCAGTGTCACTGTCAAGGGCGACGCAGACGTACTGGTTGAGGGTGCAGAGGATGCAATCAAGACCGACTCGCTGGACGTTGGCAAGGGCTTTTTGTTGATCACAGAGAATGCCAAGGTCACGGTAAACTGCACGGACGACGGACTGCAGGCTACGCAGGATATCACAATCACTACCGGTGCAACCGTTACCACCTATGCAGGCGGCAACGCAGTTAACTGCGACGGCACGGTCAACATCGACGAGGGCACGCTGACCGAGAACGCACCCCAGGCATAATCGCCAAAGCATAAAAAGGCTCTATTGGGCTGCTAAATTAGCGGTAAAAATATGTGAAGCAGAAGTCTTTAGTGGGCTTCTGCTTTTGCTATGGAGATATTACGCGCAGAAACCGATTGTATTCGCGCTCTCCCCCCTGCGCTTGGAACAAGCCTGCGCCAGCCTTCCCCCCTCCCGGAGGGGGGCTTTGAGAGTAACATCGCATTTTTCTGAACTGATACTCAACCGACAACGGTAACTTGAGTTGCCGAAATCTGTGTGAAAACCAATATTTCAGCGGTCACTTTGAGAATGAATGGACGGGACGCC
>JAFNZX010000387.1 GCA_017382615.1 Clostridia bacterium
ACAAATAAACGGGAATTTGACGCGCATCAATAACAGTTCAAAGGCTGAGCAGACATTGATCAAATCGTCCGCAGATCCCGCTGCAATTCGCCTTTGGCGAATATTTGCGCTTTTGCTCCGTTTCGCGCTCTGCGCTACACTATGCAAAAGTTCGACTCGTCGCTTTGCGACTCGCTCAGGATGACACTCGGGGTGTGACTTGTCCCCGAGTTTGTAGGCAAGCATTTTCAATCACTTTGTTCTAATCCTCCGTTTTCACTCATACATTATAGCGAAACAAAACAGGGGAGGATGCATAAGTATGCCTGAACATTCCATTTATCAAGATATTGCCGAGCGTACGGGCGGCGACGTCTATATCGGGGTCGTCGGCCCCGTACGTACCGGAAAATCCACCTTTATCAAACGCTTTATGGAAGCCTTGGTGCTTCCCAATATTGGCGAAGGATACTCGCGTGAGCGTGCGCGTGACGAAATGCCGCAGTCTGCTGCGGGCAAAACCGTCATGACCACCGAGCCCAAGTTCATTCCCGACGAGGCAGTGCCCATTCAAATTGACGATTGCGCCTCCTTGCGCGTCAAAATGATTGATTGCGTGGGCTATATCGTACCCGAGGCACTGGGAACCATTGAAAACGGGCAGCCCCGCATGGTGCGCACGCCCTGGCAGGAGGAGCCCATGCCCTTTGTCCAGGCTGCCGAGATGGGCACGCACAAGGTCATTACCGAGCACGCCACCATCGGCATGCTGATTACAACCGACGGCAGCATTGGCGACATTTCGCGGCAGAGCTACGTGGAAGCCGAGGAGCGCATCGTCGGCGAGCTCAAAGCACTCGGCAAGCCCTTTGCCATGATTCTCAATTCGGTCAATCCCACGTCCGAGAGTGCCATGAGCCTTGCTTACGAGCTGGAGGAAAAGTACGGCGTGCCTGTTGCGCTTGTGTCTTGCTTAGAGCTTGATGCCGAGGATATCCGCCATATCTTGGAGCTTGTGCTGCATGAGTTCCCCGTCTGTGAGATCGCCTTGCACCTGCCCGAATGGACGCGCGCCCTGGATGCCGAGCACCCCATTCGCCGCTCGCTCTTGCAATCCATTCGCCGCTGTGCCGATCGTGTCAGCAAGATCGGGGACGTCAAGGACGCGTTTGCCGACCTTGGTGATAACGAGTATATCAAGGCAGCCGAGATCAATCTGATCGACCTTGGCACGGGCAAGGTGCGCATTTCCATGGAGCCCATCGACGGGCTTTACTATCAGGTCATCAGCGAGCTGACGGGCTTTGAAATTGAGGGCGAGCAGGAGCTGATTGCGCTGCTCCGCCGCCTTGCCGTGGTACAAGAGGAGTATAGCAAGATCGAGGGCGCGTTGCGCGACGCCGAGGAGAAGGGCTACGGCATCGTTATGCCCGATATTGAGGATATGACCTTGGAAGAGCCGCGCATCGTCAAGCAGGCGGGCGGCTATGGGGTCAAGCTTCGTGCAGGCGCGCAGTCCATCCATATGATCCGCGCCAACATCTCAGCCGAAATCAGCCCCATGGTGGGTAGTGAGCAGCAGAGCGAGGATCTGGTCAAATACATGCTGCGCGAATTTGAGGAAGATCCCAAAAAGATCTGGGAGTCGCATATGTTCGGCAAGAGTTTATACGAGCTGGTCAACGAGGGCTTGCACGCAAAGCTTGCGCACATGCCCGAGGCGTCGCGCACCAAGATCGGCGATACGCTTGAAAAGATCATCAACGAGGGCAGCAACGGTCTGATCTGCATTATTTTGTAAATTTACTGCGAAAAAAGGGGCGCGAGCCCCTTTTTGTATTGAAAAATCCGTTAAAAAATGTTATAATGATACGAATTATTCCGGATTTGAATTGTTATATATCATAGAGTCAAAAAAGGAGAATCACAATGAAAAGAATTTTGCTTGTATATGTTTTGATGGCGGCAATGCTTTGCACCTGCCTGCTCTCTTGCGCAAACGAGGAAAAATTGCCGCAGCTTCCGTGCACGCTTTACAAAAAAGAGGATCATTTCTATATCGCAGTAGATTACGGGTCATTGGAGCAGGAAGCGTATCGGCTGGACGTTCCCGAGGAGATTGACGGACTTCCCGTAGCCCGCATCAGAAGCAAGGGCTTTTCCGGTATAACCCAGCTGGTGATCTTGTACGTGCCCGGATCGGTCAAGCAAATTGATGAGTCAGCTTTTTTGGGATGCACCTCTTTGCAAAAGGTGACGATTTAGTGCGGTACGGAAACAATCGGAGGGGCTGCGTTTGCTGATTGCACAGCCTTGACCAAAGTGACCTTGCCGAATACTTTGACGTATATGGGGTGGTGCATTTTTCAAGGATGCACTTCTTTGACCGAGATCACGTTTGAGGGTACGCGTGCCGAGTGGGATGCGCTGGAAAAGGAAGAAGCCTTTTGGACGAATAGTGACCAGGATGATTTGCCTTGGTATTACGGCTCTGCCATCAAGGTCGTACATTGCACCGACGGGGATATTGCCGTTGGGGAATAATACAACAAATGCAAAAAGGGGCACAAGCCCCTTTTTGTATGCACGCGCCTTGACAAAAAAGGCAGGGGAGTGTATAATATGCGTGTAAGAAAATGCATTTCATGCAAAAAAGATGGGGAAAGCAGGCAAGTGCTGCCGCTTTTTTGCAGCTTTGAAGAAAGGACGGATGTTTATGTTTTTTGATGAAATCATTCACGGTACGCAGTATTACCGTTCGCCCACCCCGCTGCCCGAGGAATGGGAAGGGGATATTGCCGCTCTCGGTGACGCTCATCTGGACACCTTCCAGATTCGCATTAACTGGCGTTGGAACGAAAGGCAAGAGGGTGTTTACGATTTTTCCGACGTGGATAGGCTGATGGATCTTGCCGAGAAGTATAACCGCAAGGTCATCATCAAGTTTTTACTGGAATGCGCCCCCCAATACGTGTTTGAAAAATACGAGGGCACGCGCATCGGTCCGCGCGGTGAGCAGCTTCGCGGCGGCTCGCACGGTGCGTTTTACGGCGGCTGGCGTCCTTGCTTCACCAATCCCCACGTGCAGGCGGCTGCCAAGAGGTTTGTTGAAAAGGTTGCCGAGCGTTACGCGGAGCGCAAAAATCTGATCCTTTGGAATGCCTGGAACGAGATCCGTAACCGCCCCATTGAGGATTGCTTCTGCAAATACTGCCGTGCAGGATACGGCAAATATCTGCAAAAGAAATTCGGCACGGTGGAAAAGCTGAATGCGTTTTACGGCGTGGCGGAGGATAGCTTTGAAACGATTGCGCTGCCCGCTATGCCGCACGGATATTGGGATATCTATGAATTCAAAAAATACAAGGGCTCGGCAGAGCTGCACGATTGGCTGCGTTTTGTGTACGAGGGTGTGCGCAAGTATGATAAGGAGCGTCCCATCATGGCGCACGTGGGCTTTACAAGCGCGTTCCAGCTTTCCATTTCCGACGTTTGCGACGATTACGAGGTCTCCAAGGCGGTGGATTTCTGGGGAACCAGCATTCCTTGCGACACCGAGATGCGCACGCACGAGCAACGCCTTGATTTCATGATGCTGCACGATTTCCTCCGTTCGGTGGACAAGAATTATTTCATTCACGAGATCTACCCCGGACTTGGTATGTTCAAGTATAAGTATGACACCCCCTTTGACATGGAGTTCAAGACCTACGCCTCCTTGGCAGGCGGCGCAAAGGGCATGGTGTATTGGCAGTACAGAGCCGAGCGCCTTGGCCACGAGCAGGATTGCGCAGGACTTGTCCGTATGGACGGCAGCCCTCGCCCTGTGCTGCAGACCGTTGGCGATTTCGGTGCGGATCTTAAGAAAAATATGCAGTATCTGGCGGGTGCCGAGGTCAAGGATGCCGAGGTCGCGATCGTATTTGACTTTAATTCCATGCTGCTTTCCGAGATTGAGGACGCATGCGGCGCGGACTTCTCCTTTGAGTTTGCAAATCCGCAGTTCTACTATCGCAACGCGCATGCTGGC
>JAFNZX010000388.1 GCA_017382615.1 Clostridia bacterium
CGCTGCGCGTCAGCAAAAGGAGATCGCAGCCTTCAAAACGCAGGCGCAGGCGTTGGTCAACAAGGGCAAGAGATGCGAGTCTCTGGAGCTTTGCAGACAATATCAAAAGAAATATCCGCATAACGAAACGGTGCTCAATCATCTGATGCACGACCTTTACATCGTGGACCGAATCGGCAACAGCAGCGAGATCTTAGCCATTGCCGACAAGCTGCTGGGCAGCAAAAATTCGGAGATACATTTTGCCGCACTGACAATGCTTGCGTTAACACATGCATCCATCGGCAACGATCAGATTGCCGTTACGTACGCAAGGCAGGTGCCTACCAACAAGGATCTGTTGCGCCTGGTGCTCAAGGGCGACGAGCTAGCCGAGCACTGCAAGTGGTATTTCTGGAAGGCTTGCGACGAGCTGTATATGGCAGAAAGTCAGCTGACCACATGCCCCGAAGCAAATTATTCTCCCGAGGAACGACATGCCATCCGAAAAGGCATCTACGATATCTTTCATATCGTATTTTCAGACGGTGATTTCGGCTTTTGGGAAAACAGACTTGCAAGCATTTGCCGCGGCTTAGCACTGTGCTCAATCGAGGCAGGACAGATTGATCGGGCGTTTGCAGAGCTTGCGGAAATGTGCGATCACTTGGAACGATACGCGCAATTTACCTGCATAGACCATACTTCCCCCATGGTCAAGGGTCTGCATTACGAGGATGCGCAGGTCGGCAGAAGCAGCGAACGCAGCTTGGCAAGCATCTATCTCCATCATTTGTCCGTCAATCCCATTTTTCAAAAGCTTGAAGAAAACGAAAGGTTGCTTGCAATCAAAAACAGATTGCAGGTGCTGGGATAACGCTTAACCTCAAATATTTTTGATTATTTTCGCATCCCCTATTGACATTCCGATCACTTTGTGCTATAATTTGATTATAGCAGGCGTTCGCTTGACTGTATTTTAGGAGGTAGATCATGAAATCGTATCCCCCGCGCTCACTCAAGGATGACAAACTGGAAAAGTTAATATGGTTCTTGCCCGGGCTTGCTTCCACCCTGCTGATCATTTTCATCGGCATTTTATATATTGCGCCGTTTGCCTTTATTGGCGCGGCACTGTTCAAAATGCACGGCTGGATCGCGCTGCTTGTGCCTGCGCTGGGCGTGTTAATTGCCGCTATTGCGGTGCTTTGCATGATTGCAAGCTACAGAAGCAAATCGCGCCGCCTGATCAAAAAGGCGTGCAAGCGCAACGGCTACAGGCTCAAAATTTGCCACAGTCTTTTGACCACGGTCATAAGCGCGCGTCAGGGTCCCGACATGATCATTGATGCGGGCGAGGAGGTGTTTGCGATCAAGTACATGCCGATCCTTCTGCGCCAGCTGCAGGTCACCTTCAACCGCACGCACGCGACCATGCAGAACACCCTGCGATTTTTAACCAAGCCCATGTTCCCCATCCCTGTCAAAAAGAAGCTGAAATTTGACACCGACCATATTTTCGTGCGTCCCGATCAAAAATTGGTCAAGGTCATTCTGTTCTCCCCCACCCCCGTGCGCGTATACGGCTATAAGGAAAAGGAAGAAAGCGGCGGTGGTGGCGCGGCTGCAGATTACCAGCCCGACGTCACGGGCATGACCATGGTGGTGCAGGCTTCCAAATACGGTAACAAGATGCGAATGGCGACGCTCAAGCCGCTGGAGACCGAATACAACGAATTTGAAATGGACAATGGCATGCAGGACGTTTGGGGCACTTACACCTTTGGCGGCTATGCATTTGCCAGATACCTGGAAAGACTTGACTTTGAGCGCAAGGTCAAAAAGGAAAAAGCGCACAGACAGCGCAAAAACGCGTGGGAGAAATACCGTCTCGGCTAACCCCGCCACGCGGACACGCATTATCAGGATGAAAAGTTTTCGCCCGCCTTTTTCAAAAGGCGGCGCAGTGGAGGGCGCGCAGCCCTCCTCGCTCGTCGCAACGAGCGAAACTCTTTCTCGCCGTTTTAATTTGCGCAGCAAATATGTTCTTCTTTGCGGCAATTTTGCCAAAAAGAACGGAAACACTTTCCTCACATAAACAAACAAGGGAGTTACCGACGTAGGTAGCTCCCTTATCTTATAACATTGATGTAATTCTCTCCGTTCTTTCTTTGAGCAAGTAGGCACAAAGAAATGAACCATTATTTGCAAGCAAATGAAATGCCGTAAGGAAAG
>JAFNZX010000389.1 GCA_017382615.1 Clostridia bacterium
ACAGGGAAGATAGCGACACCGTTTTTGAGCTGGAGCACGGAGGTGAGCTGATCGTGGAGATCGATACGCTCTCGCACATCACCACCGAAACCATATACGAGCCGCATACCGTTAGTGGATTTGGCAGAAGTCATACACAATATTCCAAAACAGTTACGGTCTTTGAATTTCATAACGCCAAATGGCGCGTTCCCGAGGTTGAAAAGCTGTACACCTGGAGCAAGGAAATGTACATCTCACCCAAGGGGCTGGAGAATACCTCGCTGCGCGGTGACAAATTCTATATTGTCAGACGCTTGGGTAACGCTGAGGTCGCATATGCATATCATACAAAGTTCTTTACATACAACGGAAAGATAGGAGAATAAGGCAATGACTAACAAGGAATGGTTCAAAAAAGAGGCAAAATTCGGTTTGATGATCCACTGGGGGCTGTATTCACTGCTGGCAGGTGAGTACCGCGGACAGCGCATCGACATGATTGCAGAATGGGCGCAGTCATATTTCCGCATTCCGAACGAGGAATACTCGCAGCTCGCAAAGGCGTTTAATCCCATTTATTTTGATGCAGAGGAGTGGGTCAAGCTTGCCAAGGATGCCGGTATGAATTACATCGTTGTGACCAGTAAGCATCATGACGGCTTTTGCATGTTCAAATCCGAATACGACAATTACAACGTAGTAGATGCAACGCCCTTTGGCAGAGACGTGATTGGTGAGATCGCAGCGGCTTGCAAAAAGCATGGGCTGAAGCTGGGGCTTTATTATTCACAGGAGCTTGACTGGCACGAGCCCAACGGCGGCGGCTACCATCCCGATCACCTCAATGTGTGCGATACCCATTGGACAAATAACTGGGACTATCCGGATGACGATGCCAAGAACTACGAGCAATGCTTCCGTGATAAGATCCTGCCGCAGATCCGCGAAATTTTGACCAAGTACGGTGATCTGTGTCTGCTTTGGTGTGACACCCCCATTTCTATTACGCCCGCGCAGTCTCAGGAATTGCGTGATTTAGTCAAATCCTTGCAACCGGATTGCTTGCTCAATTCGCGCATCGGCAACGGTCTTGGCGACTACGTTTCCATGGGTGACAACGAAATTCCGGATGAGTATATGGAGGGCGTGCTGGTGGAATCTCCTACAACACTCAATGATACCTGGGGCTTTAAGTATTTTGACGATAACTGGAAGAATGCCGATGAGGTCATTCGCATCAAAAATCACCTCAACGCGCGAGGCGTCAACTACCTGCTCAACGTAGGACCCGATCATCTTGGCAGAATTCCCGCACCCGCGCTTGAAATTCTGCGCGAGGTTGGCAAGAGAGCGGAATAATATCGATTTCGGTGGGGGCTTGCTCCCACCGATTTTATAAATTTTATAAATATATAAAAATATTTTTCCAAAGCCGTACACTTTTTCTGAAAAAAAGCATCTATAAGGGTGAAGGATGCTGAAAGGAGAATGATATGGAAACGAATTACGCCTGCATTCTGAGCGACGAAGAGATTATTGCGCTATACTGGGCGCGCAATGAGAATGCTATCAAACACACCGATGACAAATACCGCGCGTATTTGCTGAAAATTGCAAACAATATTCTCAAAGATATGCAAGACAGCGAGGAGTGCCTCAACGACACCTATCTGTCTGCATGGAACACCATTCCGCCCGAACGCCCGTATCTGTTAAAAGCTTTTTTGGCTGCCATTGTCCGCAACCAGTCCCTGATGATGGTACGCAAGCAGGGTAGACAAAAAAGAGCCGTACATAGTCAAGCCATTTCACTTTCCGATCTCGAGGATGTGCTGGCGGACACCCGCGACACGGACAATGCGCTGCTGCTTACATCAGTCATGGACACTTTTCTGTCAGAATTGGATAAAGAGCAGAGATTCATTTTTATCGGAAGATATTATTATGGCAAGCAAATTGAGGATATAGCAAAGGAAATGGGTGTGAGCCGTTCTAAAGTGAACAAAAAGATTGCGTACATCAAGCAATCTCTGAAGCAAGTATTGGAAACGGAGGGGCTACGTTTATGAAAAAGGACGTTATGATCGACGCCATTACCGGTATTGATGAAAAATATTTGATCGAATATACCCAGTATGAAACCAAATTGGAGATATTGCGGAGCAGAAAGAAAAAAAGAAACCGAAGCCTGATTGTCTGTGCTGCATGCCTTGCACTGGCATTTTGCATGCTGCTCGTAACGCTTCCGTTATCGTTTATCGTGCTTGGCAGCAAGCCCGTGCAAGAATTGGGAAGTGAAGTCATTGATGAGTTGCTGTTCCCATTGGATCAGCAGCCTCAGCAACCCGATGATCCCGATGAGCCAATTTCACCTACCACGCCATTATACGAGGATTTGATGATCAATTGGATTGAATGGGAATTTACTGAAGAAGCATTTATTGCACTTGGTGCGGGTACAGAACATTCTACTATCGAAACATTAAAAAAAGCTGAGGGGGGATTATTCTCTGCGCCGATGAGACGCTTAGGGGAACTCCTTGAACGCATGTATGACTATTACTTGCGTCACAAAAAAGAGATCGATGAAATCATCGGTTTGCCGGAAAGTTCTGAAGAGACTACAGACTTTGGGCAGACGACCTATCCCGATGAAGAAACAACTGTGGCTGACGAAGATACGACTGAGGTCATAACTGATGACACCACTACCGAACCGGATGAGCAAACAACTGTGCCTGACGAAGATACGACTGAGGTTATAACTGATGACACCACTACCGAACCGGATGAGCAAACAACGCCTCCGGAGCCTCGCGACTATACTGATGAGCAAAACGTTATGTACCGTACAAGCGATGACGTCACGTATTGGATTGTATTAGGGAGAACGGAACAAGCAAAGCAGGAGACCGAGCAAGAAGGGCAAGATTTTACGTTGACGATTCCTGCACAGATTGACGGTTTGCCAGTTAAAGAAATCGCGGCATATGCTTTTTACGAAGAAACCCGTTTGACAGATGTTGTGCTTCCGGAGGGATTGGAAAGGATTGGAATGTGGGCTTTTTCTTATGCAAGTCTGACCAATCTTATTTTGCCGGAATCTCTTGTGCTGATGCAAGAGCATGCGTTCTCGCATATATATGAGCTGAAAAGCGTGACTTTCTTGGGCGAAATTTCAGAACTTCCGTTTGCCGCATTTTATCATTGTGTTAATTTACAAGAGGTATATTTGCATGATGGAATCAAGAAGATCGGAATCGGGGCGTTTTCATTGTGCTCTAGACTTAAGACCATCAATTACCCGGAAACTCTCGAGGTAATAGAGGAAAGAGCCTTTGATGGTTGTCATTCCTTGGGAAATATTGTAATACCGGATACAAGTACGTCCATTGGCTACAGTACGTTTATGGGGGTTGGTTCATATGCATGGAGTGACGCGCGGGAAGGTGAACAATTTGATCCGATCACGCTTGAAATTCCCGAAGGCGTTTCCCAAATCGGCATGTTAGCATTTGCAGGGAGCGCTTTGGAAAAGGTCGTGATTCCAAATTCTGTCACTGTTATCGGTGATGCAGCATTTTCAGATTGTCATTTGCTAAACGAGATTGAGTATCATGGAACGGTGGACGAATGGAATGCGATTGAGCAAATCTTAGATGGCTATTGCTTCGGATTGAATTGGGTTGGCGATTGGGAAGCGAGCACAATTCGTGTAATATGCACGGACGGAGAGCTGACAATTGATCAGGTTCCGTTTGTTCATAACTACTAATAGAAATAGAAAAAACAACCCACCGGCTAAGTCCGGTGGGTTTTCTGTATGCAATTTCTTATCTCTGAATTCTGCCCGAGCCGTCGCCGCCTGCCAGCTTTTCCACCTCGGCAACCGTGACCATGTTGTAGTCACCGCCGATGGTGTGCTTGAGTGCGGATGCCGCTACAGCAAATTCAACAGCAGCCTGGGTGCTCTTGCCGTTCAGTACCGCGTAGATCAAGCCACCACCGAACGAGTCACCGCCGCCAACGCGGTCAATGATGGTCAGCTCGTACTTCTTTGAGAAACAGTAAGCATCCTCGGCTACGTTATACAGCATTGCGCTCCAGCCGTTTGCACTTGCGCTGTGGCTCTCACGCAACGTGATAGCAACCATCTCAAATCCAAACTTGTCAGCCAGCTGCTTTGCAACCGACTTGTAACCCTCGTGGTTGAGCGTGCCGCCGTAAATATCGGTTGCTTCAGCCTCGATACCGAATACATCCTTTGCATCTTCCTCGTTGGAAATGCAAACGTCCACGTACTCGCAAAGCTTGGTCATGGTCTCGCGAGCCTGGGTGCGCGTCCAAAGCTTGCCGCGGTAGTTGAGGTCGCAGGAGATCTTAATGCCGCGTGCCTTTGCAGCCTTGCAGGCGTCCAGACAAATAGCAGCCACGTTTTCGCCCAGCGCGGGGGTGATACCGGTAAAGTGGAACCAATCCGCACCGTCAAAAATAGCGTCCCAATCAAAGTCAGCAGCGTCAGCCTTGGCAATTGCCGAGTTTGCACGGTCATAAATGCAGACAGAACCGCGCTGCGAAGCACCCTTTTCGTTGTAATAGATGCCCACGCGGTCGCCGCCACGCACGATCATGGAGGTATCCACGCCATATCTGCGCAGGGAATTGACGGCTGCCTGACCGATGGCGTGTGCGGGGAGCTTGGTCACGTAAGCTACGTCCATGCCGTAATTGGCAAGAGAAACCGCAACGTTTGCTTCACCGCCGCCAAAGGAGAATTCTACCGTGCTTGCCTGCACGAATCTTTCATAGTTGAAGGGCTGAAGTCTGAGCATCAGCTCACCGAACGTAATAATCTTTGCCATAATAGCCTCCTATCAGTCAAATGCTGCGCTGCGTGCTTCTTTGCACAGTGCGGTGATCTTATCGAAATTGCCTGCCGCAATATCGGCACGGGGGCAGATCCAAGAGCCGCCGACTGCCTGAATAAAGGGAGCATCGATGTATTCGCGCACGTTTGCGGTGTTAATGCCGCCCGTGGGCAGGAATTTGACACCTACAAAAGGCGCGGAGAGGTTCTTCATTGCGTTCAAGCCGCCATAGATATTTGCAGGGAAGAATTTAATGACCTTAAGCCCCATATTGATAGCAGCCGTGATTTCGGTGGGTGTGACGCAGCCGGGCGTAGTGGCAATGCCGTTTTCAATGCAGTAAGCGACTACGTCGTGATCAAATCCGGGGGAAACGATGAACTTTGCACCCATTTCGATCGCCTTTTTGCATTGCTCTACGTTGAGCACTGTGCCCGCACCAACCAGCATGTCCGGGCAATTTTCGGCTACAGCCTTGATTGCCTCGGGAGCAGCTGCGGTACGGAAGGTGATCTCCATGACGTCCACGCCGCCCGCCAGCAAAGCTTTAGCAGTGGGAACAGCGTCCTCCACTTTGTCAATGACAACTACGGGGACGATGCCCACGCGTGAAAATCTTTCAAGTACGGTCATAGTGCAGCCTCCTTATACACCCGAATAAGCGGCAAAACCGCAGTCAATCGGGAGTACGACGCCCGTAATGGCGGATGCGCTCTTGTTGTCGCAAAGGAACAGGGTAGCACCAAGCAGCTCCTCAGCCTGCACGTATCTGTGGCAAGGAGTACCGTTCAGAATCTTCGCGCCATACCTCCAAGATGAATATCAATTAGCAGAAGTACTGCAACGACTGCGAACAGTTCGTCAGCGATGAAAATGTGATCGAGAGTGTCGTTGAGGCTCATAAGTGGGACAGCAATAGCGACGGCTTCTACTGCGAATTCTGTGATGCTGTCAAGCCCTGCGATCATCCCAATGTCAAGACTTTCACCACCGTTCACTATGAAAGCTGGTATTACGACGAGGAAGCTGGCGAGGATCTGCCCGCTGATTGCATCGAC
>JAFNZX010000390.1 GCA_017382615.1 Clostridia bacterium
CAAATAAAGATACCCGCGTTTGCGTCTTCTGCGCGCATCCCACAAAGCACACGAGTAACAACAGACATAACGCCAAACATAAAATTCTGTTTTTCATAAAGTCCTCCTTTGTCATCTTGATTGAATAATCAGCACCTGTACGTCGGTATCGCCCTGATTCATTATACCATATTTGAGTCAATCATGCAATTGGGTTGTGAAAATTACAGCAGTTTTTTACGGCCAAAGCGCGTCGTCAAGATAGCACTTGATCGACTCCTCCAACCAATAGGAGAATTCCATATCGGGCGCAAGCTTTTCCATGGACTTAAAGCGCAGGTACAGATCCTTGCCGTCCGAGACGTCGTGCCAGATGTCGGCAAAGACAAAATCAAACTCTCCCTTGGGATAGTGCTCCTCAGCAAATGCAAACGCGTCCGCGTGCACGACCTTGATCTTGTCGCGGCACTCCATCTGCGGCAGTAAATTTTGCTCAAAAAGCCTGATCGCGTCCTCGCCGATATCCACCACCGTCACCGACTCGACCTCGCTCTTTCTTGCCGCCATATACGCAAAATAGCCAAGTCCCAGCCCGAAGGTCAGCACCCTGCCGTGCGCCGCATCCAGCGCGGGGCGCGTGGTCACGGTTTCGTTGGGCATCAGCGTCATCCATTCCCTGCCGTTTTCTAAGACCCCCGGGAAAGCAAACTCGCGCATGAAAAAGCCCAGCTGCGGGATCATGCGCCCGTCTCTCGTGACCAAAAAATCGTTGCACACGAACGCCTCGCAGGGCGCAAGCTTCATCTGTCTGTATTCCCATTTGCCGCTCTTGCCCGGCGTTATTCTGATATTTTGATAGTACGCATCGTTCTCAAACTCTGCGGGATCGAGCTCATGTATCATGGGGAGAAAATAATGGCGGAACAGATCTCTGTCGCGCCCCGAGGTATCAAGGCCGCACAAGGCAGCTAAGCACTCGGCGTACGCATACGCGCGGCTGACGCCGCACTCGCGCGCGATCTCGTCCACGACCTGCGCGTCCAGCGCGTCCGCTGCCAGGTTGAGCACCACGCTCATCATGCGCACCACGCCGTCGTTAAAGGTGCGTATGGTCTCGGGCCTCAGCCCCGATATTTGCTTGATGGGTGTTTCCATAATTCCCTCCACTGTTCCGATTGCTTTCATTATAGCACAGTTTGGCTTGCGAGTCAAGTTCTTCCCCGCACTTGACAAGTACGCTGTTTTTTGATAGAATATTTCATAAGAAACGGAAGGAGGGCTTGTATGAAGCGTTTTTTTGCAAAAAAATGGGTGCGCGTGTGTCTGACGCACCTTGTGCTGATTCTCTTGATTGTTACGCCGATTGTACTGATTTCGTGGATTTTCGGCAGCGCTTGCCCAACCTATACGCTGTTCTCCGTTTGCTGCCCCTTCTGCGGCATGACGCGCGCACACTTAGCGGCACTGCGCCTTGACTTTGCGGCAGCCTTTTCCATTCACCCTGCGTTCTTTGCCGGCATCCCCTTTCTGTGGATGCTGTTTCATCAGCAGCTTTTTCAGAAAAAACAGCTGCGAGTGCTTTGGTGGGTGCTTGTCTCGGTGCTGGGTGCCCTGATTTTGGGCACGTACGTCGCGCGCGTGATCACCACGGGCGGATTTGACTTTTTTGCATAAAATACATCCCTTTATCCTGTCCTGCGATATTGACAAATGTCGCCGGGCAGGATATAATTATATATTGAGTATTTTCGTCATCAGATCGGAGCGAAGACATATGCAAAGACATAAAATGACCATGGGGCAGGTCTTTAACTTTAAGGATCCCAACGCGCGCACGCGCTGCATTTTGCTCATTTCCGTCGCCCTGGAGGCAATGATCAATTACATCACCACAGGCGTTTTCTGGACCGAATTTTTGCGCGGATACCATATGGAGCCCGCTCAGATCGGTATTCTCGCCTTCTCGCCCTTTATTGCAGGACTTTTCGTCATTTTTGCACCCTCACTGCTCACGCGGTTCAAAAAACGCCGCTTTATCCTTGCTGCGTGCAAGATCATGTACTACGTGTGCAGCATTTTTGCGCTGACGCTGCTGCCGCACTTTGTAACCAATGACACCACGCTGATTATCTGTATGTCCGTGCTGCAGTTTGTTGCCTACGTATTTAACATCATAGCCGTTTCGGGCTATGCCGCATGGCACGTCAAGTTTTTGCCTGAGCGCATGCGCGCGCATTACATGACCTTTAATCAGTTCGCGGCTGCCATTCTGCCCGGCGTTTTGATGATGTTTGTGGCAATGTACGCAGATAAAATTGCCGCCATGCCCACCGAACTGCTGGCATTCTGGGAATTTGTGCGCCACTTTGGCTTTGCCCTCGGCATTCTGGACGTCATTCTGCTCTCGCTGCCCCGCGAGGTGGATTACCCCGTCATCCGCGCCCCCAGATTCCGTGACATTCTCACCATCCCCACCGCCAACAAAAAATACATGCTGGTCATGGTGGTGGTGTTTGCATGGCAGTTCTCGCTGTACTGCCACAACACCTTCCTGCAGGTCTACCTCATGGACACCATAGGCGTTTCCTATTTCCTTTATTGCTTTGTCATTTTCGTCTATCCCTTCTTCTTCCCCTTCTCCATGAAATTCTGGCAGAACCGCATCTCCAAGACCTCGTGGCTGCGTGCACTGGCACTCGCCTTGATAATTGAAGCCCCCTTACAGCTGCTCTACGCGCTCATTCGCCCCGATCTTGCCCCCTGGCTGCTGGTCACCATGCTGTTGGCGGTTCGTCTGCCGCAGCACTTTGCAGGCGTTGGGCGTAATTCCATCGTGGCAAATATGCAATACGTTAATATGCCGCAGCACAACCGTACCTGCTACACCTCGTTTTATCAGATCGTCTTCAACCTCGGCGCAGCAGCCGGACTTTTGTTCGGCACTGCATTCGTTGCAATTTCCAAAAATTTTGCCTTGCCCCTGTTCGGCTATACCTACAAAGGCGGCATTCCGTGGCTGATCGCGCTCTCGGGCATCATTCAGCTTGGCATCGTAGCATACATTCTGCTCATGGGTAAGAGGCTGGAGCCCGATACCCAACAAGAAGGAGCCGCTTAATGTACAGATTTATTGACATGGTATTGGTGCTCTGCCTGCTTTTGCCCGCAATGGTTGCCTGTCAACCAAGTGACGCGCAAGAGCCGCAGACCGCCCCAATCACCGAAACAACTACCGAAACGGAAACGGAATCGGAAACGGAATCGGAAACGGAATCGAAAACGGAATCCGAAACAGCAACGGAAACAGAAGCCGAAACAGAAATCCAAACCGACGACGGACGTACGGTGGCCCAGATCATCTGCCCGATCAAGGACGCTGTGATCTTTTCGGGCGGTGAGGTCGTGCAGGACGTGACGGACGCTGATTTTGTGCCCGTATCG
>JAFNZX010000044.1 GCA_017382615.1 Clostridia bacterium
CACCAAACGGTTTTGAATATTTTCACCCAAAAAGGATTCCAAATGGGCTTATTCGGGACGACCACTGGTCGCCCCTACAGCGTCTTAAAAGCTAAAAAGAGCAAATAAGGCATTACGCGGGGCTCTGCCCCAAGACCCCGCGACCTTTTTGAAAAAAGGTCGATCAAAAACTTTTCATGAGTGATTTTCTGCAACAGAACCCGTTAAAAGATTGACAAATTCTGCATTTTGTTATATAATGAATGTAATTATTTTTTGCGAAAGGAGTGGAACTTTTGAAGCTTGTTGTCAAATACCTAAAACCCTTCGGGTTCGCTCTCCTCATCGGTTTTATCATCAAGGTGGCGGGCACGCTGGTCGAGCTTGCGCTGCCGTCTATTCTGTCGCATATGGTGGATCACGTCGTTCCCGATAACGCCCCTGCAGGAAATCTGACCCCCGTTTTTATCTGGGGCGGCATCATGATTCTGTGTGCCACGGCTGCATTGGTACTCAACATCGTTGCCAACCGTATGGCGGCGCGTGTGGCAAAGAATGCTGCCCGGGCACTCAGACACGATCTTTTTGCCAAAACCATGCGCCTCTCGCCCAGACAAACCGACCGATTCGGCATTCCCGAGCTGGAGACCCGACTGACCTCGGATACCTATAATATTCACCACTTTTTGGGTATGATCCAACGTATCGGCGTGCGTGCCCCCATCCTCTTGATCGGTGGTATCGCGGTGTCGTATTTCTTGGACTGGCGTCTTGCCACGGTCATGGTGTGCCTGTTGCCCTTCATCGGCATCAGCGTATTCTATATCTCGCGTCGCGGTGTTCCCTTGTATTCTGCCAGCCAGAAGGCGGGAGATGACATGGTGCGCGTGGTGCGTGAGGATATCGGCGGCATCCGCGTCATCAAGGCGCTTTCCAAAAAGGAATACGAGCGCGACAGATTTGACCGCGTCAACCGTGCGCTGGTCAAAAACGAAAAGCGCGCCTCGCTGACCATGGCGCTGACAAATCCCTTGATTACCATTCTGCTCAACGCAGGCCTTGTGGCGGTGGTTTTGGTGGGCGCGTTTCTTGTCAACGTGGAGCTGACCGAGCAGGGAAAGATCATTTCCTTTATTCAGTATTTCACGCTGATCTCCAACGCCATGATCGTCATCAACCGTATTTTCATTATGTCCACCAAGTGCATCGCATCGGCAAACCGTATTGAAAGGGTGCTGGACGCTCCCACGGAGCTTGAGCCCGAGGATGGCGGACTGCCGCTGCCGACAAAGGATCACATCGTATTTGAAAACGTGTCCTTTTCTTATAACGGCGAGCAGAATGACCTGGAGAATATCTCGTTCTCGCTGCCGCGCGGCGGTACTTTGGGTATCATTGGCGCAACGGGCAGCGGTAAGAGTACGCTGCTTCGCCTGCTGCTTCGCAATTACGACCCCGATAAGGGTAAAATTTACATTGACGGCAAAAATATTCGCGGTATGAGCCACGAAGAGCTGTGCGCGATGTTCGGCACGGCAATGCAAAATGATTTCGTGTATGCCGACACCGTGCGTGAGAATATCTGCTTTGGCAGAGAGGTGTCCGACGAGGCTCTTTCTCTTGCCCTGCAGGTGGCGCAGGCACAGGAGTTCGTGTCCGCCTTCCCCGAGGGCGTGGAGCACGAGCTGACCAGCAAGGGCACAAACGTATCGGGCGGTCAGCGTCAAAGACTGCTGATTGCACGCGCCCTGGCGGGAAATCCCGAGATTCTGATTCTGGACGACGCATCCTCGGCGCTGGACTATAAGACCGACGCGGCGTTGCGTCGCGATCTGCGCCTGCACTTTGCAAACACTACCACCGTGGTGGTTGCGCAGCGCGTCAGCTCGGTGATGCATGCCGATCTCATCCTGGTTCTGGATGAGGGCAGGATCATCGGCAAGGGCAACCACGAGCAGCTCTTGGAAAATTGCCCCGTTTACCGCGAGATCCGCGATTCGCAGATGGGAGGTGCTTTGCTTGACTAATCAGAATAAGCCGCAAAAGACACCCATGACACCTGCGCAGCGCAGACGCACGCTTGTGCGCATTTGCAAGTATATGTTCCGCTA
>JAFNZX010000391.1 GCA_017382615.1 Clostridia bacterium
CGGGCTCAAGCGAGATCTTGTCGTCGTAGCCGATCGCGCGCATAGCGTCTCTGTAAACAAAGCACATGTCAGCGTCTGCCTCGGTGGGGGCTTTGCGGTCTGCCGCGGGGCGCGCCAAGTGTGCGTGGAAGACGTACTGCTTGTATTTTTCAATGTTTTCAAGCGGCTCGCCGCCTGCCCAGAAGTGGAAGACGTCCAGAGTCAAGCCCACGTTGGGGTGATTTACCATAGCGCAAATCTCCGCGCCCTCTTCTAAGGTGTGTAAGAAGTTGGTTTCCTTTTTTTGCAAGGGCTCAATGGCAACGCGCACGCCGTACTTTTCGCCCTCCTCGCCCAGAATGCGCATCAGGGAAGCAAAACGCTCCTTGGCTTCGGCAATATCCATGCCCTCGGGCACGTTGCGTGCATATCCCGAGCCCATGACAGCCACGTTCGCGCCGAATTTTGCCGCGCGCGCAAAGCCTGCTCTTGCGTACTCGCGTGCCCAAGCCTCAATCTCCTCGCGGTTTTCGCCAAACATGACAAAGCCACCGGGGAAAAAGCCGTTGCAAGAGGGAATGTCAAGCCCCAGCGCATCCTTTTGCGCAAGGTATTCCGTCATTTGCTCCTCGGTGTAATTTGCTATGACCGAAAAGTTCCATTCCACGTGGTCGTATCCAAGTTCTTTTGCCGCTGCCCAGTATTGGGGCGGTGCGCAAACGCCTATTTTCATAATGTGCCTCCTTAAGCGTGATGTCGTTGCCTCTATTGTAATATATTTTTGTGCGATTGTCAATATAAGAGGTCAATATAAGTGGAAAACGACGCAATAAAACGGGGCTGAGTGACTCAGCCCCTATTGTATTTGCGAAGATGTGAAAGAGCGTCCGTGTGATGCACCTCATCCACCGCAACCGCGTCAAAAAATCGCTCCAAGTATTCGCGTTTTTATGACGCTGCGGTCTAATTTGCTTGCAAATATCTTCCCCAGCGGGGAAGGCTCATCAAGGTACAAGAAAAGGGCTGAGTGCATGACTCGGTCCCTTCTTCGTGTTAATTAATCGTTTATTTATCTATTGTTACGCCTATATCTTCACAAATTTTGACAACGTGCGGCATAATCCCCTTTGCATGGTGGCAAAGCGTCTTGGCGCACACCGCCTTGATTTGATCGGTGGCATTTTCGGGGCACAGTGCAAGATCGGCAGCCTTTAGCATGGCAAGGTCGTTTTCCTGGTCACCGCACGCGACCACGAACAACCTCTTTCCTTGCGCAGCCATCATCTCGCGCAATCTCTGCACCCCCAGCGCCTTGGTGCATCCCTTACGCGTCAGCTCCAAAAATCGCTCGCCCGACACGGCAAACTCAAACGTATCGCCAAAATCCCCCAGCAGCACGGGGCGCAGCGCGTCCAATTGCGCCTTCTCTGCGCGGAACACCAGCTTGAACCATTGCTCCTCGGGGTTGCACGCCGTCCAGTTGTCGATCTCGGTCACGTGCGGAAAATCCAGCGGATTGCGCGAGACCTCGCCCGCGATGATCTCGCCCCTGCCGTCGGTCATAAAGCCGTCGGGTGTGACCACGCGCACGCCCACGGCAGAATCAAACGCCCTTGCCGCGCGCGCCACCGCCAGCACGTCCGCGGTGGTCATGGAGGTGGGATACAATCGCGCCTCTTTTGCAAAATCATACAGATACGAGCCGTTTGCCACCACGCCGGGCAGGTTGCAAAGCGCAGTGGACTCGGGCAGCACGCGCAAAATATTCTTATGCATGCGTCCCGTGCCGTAGGTAAAGTAGCCGCCGCGCGCGCAAAACGCGCGGATGGCGCGCACGTTTTCGGGATGCGCCACGCCGCCCGGGGCAAGGTAGGTGCCGTCCAGGTCGGTCACAATGGCAATGCAGTCAAAATCAGTCTTGAAATCAGTCATCTTGGC
>JAFNZX010000392.1 GCA_017382615.1 Clostridia bacterium
AGTTATACAACTGCGCTTGATTCCAACGTATGGTTTCTTTCCGTACTGACCACCATTGCAGCCCTGCTGATCTTGTGGTTCGTTTTCAACCGCAAAAACCATGATTTCAAGGAATATTTCCACTTTACCAAAGCCCCCGTCAGAGCAATTGCTACTGCCGCACTGCTGGGTCTTTCCTGGTTCTTTTTTGTCAACGGACTGCTCGGTGCATTACGGGAGCTGATATTTTTGTTGATTGAAAAGCTGCTTGCCTATATGGAAGAGGTAGCTTTGATGGATATCTCTCCCTTCGTCGACCTGTATCACCAGATCCTCGACGCCTTGGATCAGACGAACGACGACACAGGCATGTTTATCGTCGCTGCCATTTTCGGTGCGCCTCTGATTGAGGAGCTGGTCTTCCGCGCAGGTCCCTTGACCCACCTGACCAAGAAAATGTCTGCATTTTGGGCGATTATGCTGACCAGTGCACTATTCGCCCTGGCACACGTAAACCCCGTTCAGATGATCTACACCTTTGTGTTGGGTCTGTTTGCAGGCTATCTGTTTGTCAAAACCGATTCCATTTACCCCTCTATCGTTTGCCACTTCGTATTCAACGGCGCAAATCTGATACACATGACGCTGCAATCCTTGTTCAACCCGGAATTCTTGGCAGGAAATCCTCTTTACCCCCAACTTTCCGAAACAATGGAAATCTGGAGCGACGTTGCCTTCTGGATCTACATCGGAGTCACCTTCGTCCTTTCCATTCCCATGCTGATTGCAGGCATCGCGCTGCTTTGCAAGCTGCGCCGCCCCGAAAAGGCAGCTGCTGCGGCAGCACAGCCCACCGAGCCCACGCTCTGTGACGGTGCTTACGTCATAGCGGCAACGGAGGATACAGACGCTCCCGAAGAGCCCGAAACCCCCGATAATTCTGAAAATTCCGAAAATTCCGATCCCCCCGAAGAGCCCGAGATAACCGACGAGGCTGCGCAAAGCGAGGCACGGGCATGACGCTGCGCATCTTAGCAATCGGTGACGTTGTGGGGCACGCGGGACTTTCCCACCTGCAAGCTACGCTGCACGCACAAAAAATGGCTTTGGGCGTGGATCTTTGCATCGTCAACGGTGAAAACGCCTCCGAGATCAAGGGCATTTGCGCTTCCGACGCGCAAGACCTGCTCTATGCGGGTGCGGACGTCATCACGCTGGGCAACCACGCCTACAGCGCGCCCGACGTGGGTAATTTTCTTGACGATCGCAGCGACGTCATCATCCGTCCTGCCAACTTCCCCGCACAAAATCCCGGCTGCGGCTATACCGTAATCACGGTGCAGGGCGTGCGCGTGCTTTGCGTCAATATGCTTGGCACGGTGAACCTTGCCCCTCTGGACAACCCCTTTTTGACCATGGAGCGCATTTTACAAGCCCAAAAGGGTAACTATGATATTGCGGTGCTTGACATGCACGCCGAGGCAACCAGCGAAAAATACGCCATGGCGCGCGCCTTTGACGGCAAGGTATCCGTCATATTCGGCACGCACACCCACGTTGCCACGGCAGATCTGCAGATTCTGCCGGGTGGAACGGGATATATCACAGACCTTGGCATGACGGGTCCCGAGGGCGGTGTGATCGGTGCAAAAACCGAGCCCGTGCTTCGGATGCTGCGCGATCACATGCCCGCAAGATTTTCTGTAGCGGACGGCAGAGTGCGTGCCCACGCGGTGCTTTTCTGCGTAGACACCGATACCGGGCGCACCACGCAGGCAAAGCAGTTGATTTTTTAAGCCGGATTATCACAAAAATCGGAATTTGCAAATGCAAATTCCCACCTTAACGTTTCGCGCAGCGAAACATATCACTCGCGCAACGCGCGAATATCACTTTTGCTTCGGCAAAAACATCACGTTTCGCGCAGCGAAACATATCACCGCAAATTTATTTGCACAGAAAGGAGGCAAGACATATGAAAAAAGGCACACTGATCTTACGCTCGCGCTTGAGTCTGCTCAAGCCCTTTATCGCAGGCTGCTCGCTCACGACTGCCCGCGTATGGCAGGAAAGAGTGGGAAAATTAATGTCTGCCACCAACCGAAGCGACGTCACCTTTGAAGATTTTACCATAGGCGATATGCCTGCATGCATGGTCAAGCCCAAAGACGAGGTTTCCGCAGGCATTATTCTCTACCTGCACGGCGGCGGCTATACCTGCGGCGACCTGGATTACGCCAAGGGCTGCGCTGCCACCCTTGCTGCTCGCTGCGGCGTGCGCGTTTTGTGCGTGGCGTACCGCCTTGCCCCCGAGCACCCCTTCCCAGCTGCCGTTGACGACGCAGAGGACGCTTACGGATACCTGCTCTCTGCAGGCTATGCTCCCGCGCAGATCATGCTGTGCGGCGAGAGCGCGGGCGGCGGTTTATGCTATTCCCTTTGCCTGCAGCTTTTAGCAAAAGGGCGCACCATGCCCGCGGGTATTATTGCCATTTCTCCCTGGACGGATCTGACGGGTACGGCGCAAAGCTACAAAACCAACGAAAAAACCGACCCGACCCTGACGCCCGAACGACTGAAATTCTTTGCGGATTGCTACCTGTACGGCACGGATACGCAAAAAAGCACCGCCAAAAACGTCTATCCCAACACCTGCCCCTCACCCGAGGACGACCTTGCGGCAAAATCCGCACCGCTCGCCTCCCCTTTGTTCGGTGACCTTACCGGCATGCCGCCCTCGCTGATTTTTGCGGGCGGTGCAGAGATTCTGGTGGACGACGCCTCCTCCATGCACCAAAGGCTGCTTGACGCAGGTGCGCAGAGTGAGCTTGTGATCACACCCAATATGTGGCACGGCTACGTGCTCTATTGCATCAAGGACTACGACCGCGATTTTTCCCGCATCCGCAAATTCATCAAAGCCCGCATCCCCTTGCAAAAAAAGCTGCGCTGGATGGAGCTGGATAATGCCGCCAAGATGTTTTCCGCGGCACGCACGCGTAACTGGAGCAACGTCTTCCGCCTTTCCGCTACCATGACCGAGCCCGTGGATATGGCTGCTATGCGTACGGCGCTGGACGTGACCGTGCGCCGCTTCCCTTCCATTGCCGTGCGCATCAAGGCAGGCTTTTTCTGGTATTACCTGGAGGAGCTGCCCGCCGCGCCCGAAATTCTGGAGGAAAAGCCCTATCCGCTCTCCCGTATGCCCGTTTCCGACATTCGCAAGTGCGCCTTCCGCGTCTTTGTACACGAAAGGCGCGTCGCGGTGGAATTTTTCCACGCCCTGACGGACGGTAACGGCGGGCTTGTGTTCTTAAAGACCCTCGTTGCCGAATATATCTACCAAAAATACGGTGTCAAGGTGCCGCAGGGCAACGGCGTGCTCGACAGACTTGAAGAGCCCGATCCCGAAGAGCTGGAGGACAGCTTTTTCAAATACGCGGGCAAGCACGCGCTTTCCCGTAAGGATACCGACGCTTACCTCATCCGCGG
>JAFNZX010000393.1 GCA_017382615.1 Clostridia bacterium
AAAATGAAATGATGAAGTTGAGCCTTGATAGATTTTGTTTATTGATACTGCTGTTGTGTGTATCTATGACTTGTATCGTCGCATGTGAGCGTACCTTGCCTGATTCGGGGAAGATTTCTGTCGAGACATCGGATATTGTTATCGCTTCGGAACAAGAATCCTTAAATGACGGTATGCCTGAAGATCCGACGATGGCGCCCGCATCATCGGAAAATCTTCTTACTGCACATTCTTGGGAGGAGTTTCACCAACGTATACATAGCGCAGGGTTGAAGACTACTAACCCAAAGTCCTATGAGATTTTCGATCATTCGATTGAATTGGAAGGATATACGGTCAGCAGTATTACGGTCAGGGAATATTTAAATGACCCAAATAAAGAGGACTGGGATCTCACTATCTATTGGGATCTTGACGGTGTGGCAGAGAGCTCGAAAACCGAGGTACGCATGCACATCTTTATGATTTCCGAAGGTGTGAATGTGACCTCAGCGACCCCGGATTATACTCTCATCAATTCGGAGAAGAATGTGTATGAGAAGAATTTCGGTACAGGAAAAATGGGTGTGGTTTGTATTATCAGTGATCAAATATTTACGCGCATTGTGATCCCCGTGGATTGTCCGAATTATGAGCAGGTTCGTGATAGTATATTGGAGCATGTGTATCAAATACAAGGTAGCGCGAATGAATAAATTTATGCTTCGAGTGATGTAATGAAGAGCCCCGCGGCATTTGCCGCGGGGCTCTTGCGTTTTTGTACGCATTAAAAATCAAGAAAACCCAAATCGTGCGGGGCATATTTTACTAAAAATAACTGTTGCATTATTTTGAATTATGTGATATAATAAATCTAACTATAAGTAAAGGATGCTTTTTATGAAACTGATCGCATTTCCCGAATGTGGAAAAATCGTCAATACGCACGGCGTTATGGGCGCTGTTAAAATAGAATCCTGGTGCAACACTCCCGCAGTGCTTGCAAAATTAAAGCGCGTTTACCTTCCCACAAAAGAGGGAATGAAAGAACTCAAGGTCAACCGCGCGTCGGTGTTCAAGCAGTTCGTCATTGCCGAGCTGGAGGGCATTACCACGGTAGAAGCGGCAAACGCCCTGCGCGGTAAGGTGCTGCACGCGGCTAGGGAAGACCTGAAGATTCCCAAGGGTGAGTACCTGATCGCGGAGCTGATCGGGCTTGATCTTGTGGACGTACAAACGGGCAAGGTCTACGGACAGCTCTCGGAGGTGCTTGACCAGGGCCCTGCCGACATTTACGTGGTCAAAACACCTGACGGTGAGCGCATGATGCCTGCCGTACCCGAATTTGTCAAGGGCATTGACCCCGAGCGCGGTATTTTGGTTGCCCCCATCGGTGGTATGCTGGAAGACTGATCGAAAGGGAATACATATGAGATTTGATATTATGACTCTGTTTCCGGAGCTGGTTGGCTACGTGCTTGGCGAGAGCATTATCGGGCGCGCGCAAAAGAGTGGCGCAATTGAGGTACATACCCACCAGATCAGGGATTACTCCGAGGACAAGCACCGCCGCGTGGACGATACGCCCTACGGTGGCGGCAAGGGCATGCTGATGGCAGCACCGCCCGTCTATAATTGCTTTCAAGGCGTGCTGCGCAAGCAAGCCGAAGACGGCTTTACCGGTACGCGCCGCGTCATCTATCTCTCACCCGCAGGCAAGGTGCTGACGCAGAAAAAAGCGGAGGAGCTGGCACAGTATGACAATCTGATCCTCTTGTGCGGTCACTACGAGGGCATTGATTGCCGCGTTATTAACGAAATTGTTGACGAGGAGCTCTCTATAGGTGATTACGTGCTCACGGGCGGTGAGATCCCCGCTTGCATTGTGGTGGACAGCGTGGCGCGTCTTTGCGAGGGCGTGCTTGCCGACCCGGAATGCTACGAAAAGGAAAGCATTTCCTCGGGATTGCTCGAATATCCCCAATATACAAGACCTTATGAATGGCACGGCGTCAAGGTGCCCGACGTACTGATCTCGGGACACCACGCCAACATAGACGCCTGGAGGTTGCAGCAGGCAACCGAAAAAACGCAAAAGCAAAGACCCGATCTCTTACAACGTAAAGACTGAAAGGAGGGAGCGATTTGATCGAACAGAAAAGTGCGCCGAAAAAGCAAAAGGTAGGCTCGCTGTTTTTTCATTTGTTCAACCGCCTGTCGCTTGGACTCTATCATCTGCTCATCAACTGCATTGTCGGACGTGCCTTGACCTCCTACGATGTGCTTGAGCAGAGGTGGAATACGATATGCACACGCATTTTCGGAGCTCCCGACGGAAGGCTGCGACAGAGATTGCACAAGCTAAGACTGTATTGCGCGTACATGATTGAGCACAGCTTGATTTTGCGCGTATTTGACCGTCTGATCAAATTTTTAATACAGCTGCCGATGAACGTATTTGGATCGTTTCTGTTTGCGTACGGTGCAGTGAGTGCTGCAGTGTACTTTGTTGCAGACCGATTGTACGAGCTGTATCAGGGCAATATCGGCTGGGGTATTTGCGGCATCGTGCTTGCGCTTTCCTCAGTTCCACTGCTTTGCACGGGCAAATCCTTATACCGAGCTGCCTTCGGTAGCCGCATTGTGGGCAGAATACTGCGCAGCTATCTGGGGCTTGAGCAGCGTCAGCAAAAAACGGAAAAGGAGCGCGCCAATACCTTTATGGTGTACATTTCCTTGATTTTAGGCGTTTTTATGGGCTTGCTGGCTATTTTCATCCATCCGGCTACCGTGCCGATCATGGCACTTCTGATCATTCTGGTGATCACTGTGGCGTATATTCCCGAGAGCGGCGTCCTCCTTATGGCAGCCACGGTGGGCTTGTGGTGGTTAACGGACTTCCCGGTGCTTTGCGCGGTGTCGATTGCTGTGATCACGCTGCTGAGCTACGTCAACAAGCTGCTGCTGGGCAGACGTGTTTTGCACGTACATCTGCTTGATTTTGTGCTTCTGCTGGTAGCGGCGGTGATTGCATTGAACGGCTTGCTGACAAGCAGCGGTGTCATCAGCACCGCATACGGCGTTGGATATGCTGTATTGATTGCCATGTATTTCCCAACCGTCAATCTCATGCGCTCCCGCGAGTGGCTGGAGCGTTGCTACAAGCTGCTTGCATTCTCGGGGGCTGTGCTTGCCTTTGCAGGCGTGCTTCCTATGGCACAGATCTTGTATCTTTTGGATATTTCGATGAGACACGTTGATCTTTCCATGTTTGCGCAGCTATTTGAAAGATATGAAGCGTATTTTGGACAGGGAACAATGGTGGGCGGTATGCTGGTGTTGTTTGTGCCCTTGATTCTCAGCCGATTCGTTAAAAAGCGTACCATTATCGGCTTTTTCTGGAAGTTTGCCGTCTTGCTGGCGGCGTGCATTACGCTGACTCTTTCCATGCAACTGGGCATTTGGGTAGGCTTTGCGGTCATGCTGGCGATATTCTTCTTTACTTACAGCTATCGCTCCATGAGTGCTGCAATGCTGATCGCATTTCCCGTTACGTGCGGTGTCGTATGGCATCGTGAGCTCAATTATATGTTCCGTATTGAAAATTCTGCAATCGTGCGGTCCGCCTCCGCTGTGCTTTCCGATTATGTAGATAGCATTGCGCAGCAAAAGCTTATGGGACAGGGCGTGCTGCAGATGGTAAGCCAGCACTGCCTTGGCGTAGGCTTTGGCAACCATGCCGTGTACGGCACACTGGTACACTATTTGGCACCCGAGCTCCGTCACGTGACAGACGTTGGTAACACCTATTTGCAGCTGCTTGCCGAGTGTGGGTATTTGGGAATGCTGTTGCTGCTTGCGGCTATGCTGATTTTTATCATCGGCGTGTTGACTTATATGCGCTGGGGTGAACATCAAACGACTAAAGCAAGCGTGGCGGCAGGCCTTGCAGGCGTTTTTGGGGTTCTGGTAACAGGCGCTTTTTGCAATTTGATGAATAATGCAAGTTTGTTTGGACTGTTTTGGTTGGTGATTGGGTTAACCATTGCAAGCCTGCGCACACAATACAGTGTACACGCGCGTGCGGTACAGACCCACGTAGGAAACGCGGAGTGCTCCGATATTGCATTCCGAACAAGATAACGTGATAATGAAAAAAGGAGAATACATCCATGGCTGATCATAAGAAGACACAAGCTGCCGCGGACGATCAAAAGGCTTCCAGCATTACGCAGGAGCAAACAGCCGTCCCTGCAGCTGAAACGAAAAAAAGGGTGCGTAAAGCGCCGAAGGTCAAAAAGCCCGGTAAAAAGCCCGGTAAGAAGGGCTTGCCTATAGCAGTGGATATTCTGATCGTTTTTTTGCTGCTGGCTGTGATTGCAGGCATCGCATGGGGCGTATATAAGCTCGTTGATTACTATGCTACGGAGTACGTGCAAAGAGAGATCTCGTATACGCTGCTTGTGCAGGACGCGGATGCTTCCATTGCGCTTGATGAAGCCGGAGAATGCGTCGTCCTGCCGGATACAGTCGTATACGTATCCGATCAGGGGCAGGATACTCCCATCGGAGAGGTCACTTCGGTTTCCGTGCAGCAGAACGAGCAGGGCAACGTGGACGTTTGGATCGTT
>JAFNZX010000394.1 GCA_017382615.1 Clostridia bacterium
AGATGCAGGAAACGCTCGCTACGATAATCACGTTGCGCCCTTCAAACAGTGCGCTGGTCGCACTGTGACGCAAGCGGTCGATCTCATCGTTAACCAAGGCGTCCTTTTCAATATACATATCCCGCCCGGGGATATACGCCTCGGGCTGGTAGTAATCATAGTAGGAAACAAAATATTCGACCGCATTGTCCGGGAAAAACTCACGGAACTCCGAGCAGAGCTGAGCGGCAAGCGTCTTGTTGTGCGCCAGCACCAGCGTAGGCTTTTGCACGTTGGCGATCACGTTGGCCATGGTAAAGGTCTTACCCGAGCCGGTCACGCCGAGCAAGGTCTGCTCCTTATCGCCGCGCAAAACACCCTCGGTCAGCTTTGCGATCGCCTCGGGCTGGTCACCCGTCGGCTTGTATTCCGAATGCAGGACAAATTCTCCCATCCGCTCTCACTCCCTTCGAGGTCGTTATCATAATATTATAACATATTTTTTAGGACAAGTAAACAGCAAAAACAAAAAAGGGCTGAAAAAATCAGCCCTCTTTCGGAAATCAAAGCACAAGCGACGGTGCCGAATAAACGCGCGCCTTCAGCTCGCTGTTGAGCATATAAAGACCCTTGGCGTCGGTTCCGAACAGCTCCATTTTGGTGATCATATCGTTGGCGTTGGTCTCCTCCTCGCCCTGCTCCTTGACAAACCAGTCAAGGAACTGCATGGTGCGGAAGTCACGCACGTCGTAAGCCGCTGCGTAGATGTCGTTGATGGACGCGGTCACGTATTCCTCGTGTGCAAGACCTGCGCCCAGCACGTCCATGTGTGCGGTGAAGGTCTTGTCGGGCTTGCCAATCGCCTCCAGCGTCACGGTTGCGTTTTCGTTCTGCAGGTAGGTGTAGAACAGCATGGCGTGGTCTCTTTCCTCCTGCGCCTGCACCATATACCAGTTGGCAAAGCCGTCAAGGCCCGCTGCCTTGAAGTAGTTGGAAAAATCAAGGTAGAGATATGCGGAGTAGAATTCCTTGTTGATCTGCGCGTTAAGCAGCTCGTGAACCTTAGCATTCAGCATGGTATATCCTCCTTTTCGGGCTAAATTCGGGAATTAAAGCTCAGCCTTCCAAAGACCGTGCAGGTTGCAGTAAGCGTAAACGGCTACGGGCTTTTCGTCAGCCAGCGCAAAAACGACCTTGGGTGCTTCGCCGGGGTTGAGTGCCTTTCTCTGACCGCCCTTGTCGGTCTGCAGGTATACCCATTCAATGCTATGCTCGGGAACCATGGGGTGTTCCACCGCGCCAACGGTGACGACAACCTTGTCACCTTCAACGACTGCAACGGGAATGTGCTTTTCGCGGCTTGCTTCCACTACGCCTGCTTCAATCTTGGTCATGCTCTGACCGCAGCACTTCATGGGAACGCCGGATTCATGGATGGCACCTACCAGGTTGCCGCACTTTTCGCAGATATAGAAGTTGGTGTTAGACATAATAAAATTCTCCTTTTTTATAAAAATTTTTATTTTGTGTTTTATTGAATTTCAACGAAATCCGAGGCACCGTGCTTGCAAAGCGGGCAAACGAAATCCTCGGGCAGCTCGCCCTCGTGGACGTAGCCGCAAATGGTGCACACGTAGCCCTTAATGCCGTCGGTTTTGGGCTTGGGCTTTACGTGCTGATGATAATAGGTGTAGGTCATGGTCTCGCGATCCGAGATGACGCGTGCCTCGGAAATCGAGCAGATAAACATGCCGTGCGTACCAAGGTCCACGTACTGCTCCACGACCAAGGACATAAACGAGTTGATGTATCTGGGCAGGAACACAAGGCCGTTGTCCGAGCGAAGCGGCGTGCAATCCTTGAATTTATCCACGTTTCTGCCGCTCTGGAAGCCGAAGGTCTCGAAAACCGAGAAGGGCGCGTCGGTAGAAAGGCAGTTGATGTTCATCTTGCCGGTCTGCCTGATGACGTGGTGGGAGTAGTTTTCCTTGTTGATGGTCACCGCCAAGCGGTTGGGGGTGTTGGTGACCTGGGTGACCGTGTTGACGATCAAGCCGTTATCCTTCTTACCGTCGTTGGAGGTGATGACGTAAAGACCGTAGCCGATGTTGAACAGCGCGTTCATGTCGTTTTTGTTGGCGGTCTCGTCGCGCTGCGCTAAGTATTCGCGGCACAGCTCGTTTGCCATTTGGCTCAGCTGCTCGGTGCTCTCTGCATTCAGCGCGGATTTGATTTTGACCATGGTGTCGGTGTAGGTGATGTCCTTGCTCTTTTCCAGCATTGCCTTCATGACCTTGACAGCCTGGGGTGCCCAGCTGCCGTTTTCGATCATGCCCACCGTGCGGCCTCCGAAGTTGCGCTCGGTCAGGTGGTCGATAAACTCACGCATGAAGGGGAAGATGTCTGCGTTGTAGGTGGTGGTTGCCAGCACCAGCTTGCTGTAACGGAAGGCGTCGGCAACAGCCTCTGCCATGTCGCATCTTGCAAGGTCGTGCACCACTACGGCGGGTGCGCCGTTTGCCTTGAGCTTTTCGGCAAGCAGGGAAACAGCCTTGCCGGTATTACCGTATACCGAGGTGTAGGCGATGACGATGCCGTCCTGCTCGGGGCGGTAGCTTGACCAGGTGTCGTAAAGACCGAGGTAGTAGCCAAGATTTTCCGAAAGCACCGGACCGTGCAAGGGGCAGATGATCTCAATATCCAGAGCGGCAGCCTTTTTCAGCAGTGCTTGTACCTGTGCACCGTATTTGCCTACGATGCCGATGTAGTAGCGTCTTGCCTCGTCCGCCCAAGGCTCCTTTGCGTCGAACGCACCGAACTTGCCAAAGCCGTCCGCGGAGAACAGCACCTTATCGGTGGAGTCATAGGTCACAATGACCTCGGGCCAGTGCACCATGGGGGCTGTTACAAAGGTCAGCTTGTGGTAGCCAAGGTCAAGCACGTCGCCCTCACCCACTACGATGCGGCGGTCGGCAAAATCCGTACCAAAGAAATTCTGCATCATGGTAAACGCCTTGGAGGAGGAAACGATGGTTGCCCCCGGGTATGCCTTTGCAAACTGCAAAATGTTTGCCGAGTGGTCGGGCTCCATGTGCTGCACGATCAGATAGTCGGGGGTGCGACCGTCCAGCGCGTCGCGGATGTTATCCAGCCATTCATGGGTAAAGCCCGCGTCAACGGTGTCCATAATGGCAATGAAGTTGTCTACGATGGCGTAGGAGTTGTAGCACATGCCGTTTGGCACGCGGTACTGACCCTCAAACAGATCGATCTTTCGGTCGTTTACGCCGATGTATCTGATGTCCTTGGTGACGTTCATACTGAAAATCTCCTTTTAATGTATGTATACTGATATTTTAGCACGGTTGCATGCTTTGTTCAAGTCATTTTTGTAAACTTATTCGGCAATTCTGCCGTCGGTTGTGATGGTCACGACCTGCCAGGGAATGAATTTTCCGCTTGCCTGCAAAGCGCGCTTGACGGCGTTTTCAATGCCACCGCAGCAAGGCACCTCCATGCGCACGACCTTAACGCTTTTGACGTTGTTGCCCGCGATGATGGCGGTCAGCTTTTCGGTGTAGTCCACGGCGTCCAGCTTGGGGCAGCCGATCAGCGTGATGTGGTTTTTCATAAAGTCTGCGTGGAAGCCCGCGTAGGCGTAAGCGGTGCAGTCAGCGGCGATGAGCAGGTTCGCTCCGTCAAAGTAAGGCGCGTTGACGGGCACTAACTTGATCTGGCAGGGCCATTGCGCAAG
>JAFNZX010000395.1 GCA_017382615.1 Clostridia bacterium
CTTCCTCCCCGTACGCCTGCGCTACGGGGACCCCTTCCTTCCCCCGAGGGGACGGCTTTTCGGCGCGCATCCGTTCCGCTTTCTTGCCTGCAGTGGGTTTTTCTTAACTTAATGACATTGCTCCGGGAGGGGGGCTTTGATGGTAGCATCTCGCTTTTCTAAACCGACACGCAACTGACAACGGTAACTTGAATTACAGAAATCTGTGCGATAACTGATATTTCAGCGGTTAACTTCAAAACGAATGAGCATGCCACCGATATAGCCCCCCTCCGGGAGGGGGGAAGGCTGGCGCAGGCTTGTTCCAAGCGCAGGGGGGAGAGTGCGAATAGAATAGATTTATGACGCAAATGCGGCAACGAAATTTGCTACATTGCATAAAAAAGCAGGAAGCTGCTCAAAATCGAACAAATTCCTGCTGTTTTACCGCTAATTTGTCAGCCCCATTGTCGGGATTTTTGTTTTGAAGTGATACTGCTTCGCAGCTTATCCAAGCAGATATGCCAGCGCGCTTTGGATGTGCATATCCCAGTACTTCCAGGAGTGATTTCCCTCGCTTGTACGGTATTCGTGTGCCACCCCAAGGGCATCCAGGTGCGCCGAGAAGCGGTTGTTGGAGTCAAGCAGCCAATCTTCCGTGCCGCACCAGATAAAGACCTTGGGGAAAGGCGTTCCCTGCTCTTTTTGCCGATCTGCAAGATAGAACAGATCGTGCTCGGTGCCCGCAAGCTCGGTGGTGCTTTGCATATTGTGGTCAAAAATGCAACGCCATTCGGGCAAAAGTCCAATGCGCTCCAGCGCGGTAATGTCCAAAGAGCCCGACAAGGACGCGCACATACCAAAGCGGTCGGGGTGCGTCAGGGCACTCTTGATCGCGCCGTAGCCCCCCATGGAAAGCCCTGCTATGATATTGTCCTCGGGTTTCTCGGACATGCCCTTAAAAAAGCTGCGGCACTTATCGGGCAGCTCCTCGGTCACAAAGGTCAGATACTTCTCGCCGCCTACGGTATCGGTATACCAGCTTCTGCCCACCGCAGGCATGACGACCGCGATATTGTACTCGCTTGCATAACGCTCGATAGAAGTTCTTCTCATCCAGATAGAGTGATCGTCGGACAAGCCGTGCAAGAGATACAGCGTCTTAAAGGTGCTCTCCCCTTTGGCGTCCATGCCGATCATGGTTGTCGCCCTCTCGGGCAGAATGACGTTGACCGACACCTGCACCATCAGCGCGTCGGAATGAAATTGCAGCTGCAAAAAAGCCATAATGCCCCCTTAGAATTTGTAGTAGTTATTGTAGCCCGCCATCAAGCCCTCACGGTACAGATGCCCATCGCCCGACACCTGCAGCACCTTGGGATAGACGTATTTGCCGTTTTGCCCAAAGTGAATGACGCTCATGGAGCTGTGCGTAAAGTCAAAATGCGTGGCAAACTCGGGATACGGGATGTCCAGCATGGACGAGAAAAAGCACATGCCAAAGCCCTGATGCGCAAACAGTGCAACTCTTTGATTGTTCGGCTCCACGATCTCATAGCGGCAATGCTCGCGGTCGTGACGGTAGCCAAGGCTCAAAAAGAACTCGTCCACAGCGGCATTGACACGCGCAACACCCTTGCCGAAGTCGTATTTGACAAGGTCCGGGTGCTCATACCATCTGTCGCTCAGCGCACGCACCTCGGGCGAGCGGAAGATTTCCAAAATGGCGGGATCGTAAAAGCACCAGGTATGAATTCCCGTAGAGGCATCAATGGAAAAATCCTGCCATGCAAGTCCCTCGTCTGCCCAAGGGCAGAGGGTCTTTTCTTGTTTGAGCAGATCACACGTCGGCTGCGCGGTCTGCTGTGCACGCACGGAGGGCGAGGAAAAAATCTTGTCCAGCCCATAGCTGACAAAACGCTTGGAGAGTGCCTTTGCCTGCTCGTGACCGAGCGGGGTCAGGCTGTCCGGATTATAAATAGGATCGCCGTGGCGAACGTAGAAAAATAACATAGCTGCCTCCTTGGGGTGTTTTTTTCTATTATATCACAATTGCCTCGTTTGCACAATCATCATTTCGCACGAAAAATCGACACGCTTTATATGCAAAATGAAAAGCGATCATCCAAAGACGACCGCTTTTCTCTTTTATTGCGCCTTGTTGGCAAAAATGCTTGCCCAATCGATCTCCGCGCCTGCGTTCTTACAGTAGTAAATGTAGGGATCGACGATATTGCCCTCGGCATCCAGCTTCATAACCGTACCGCCTACCAACGGCGTATCGTTAGACACCCATGCAAACGTGATGTTTCCGTTTGCATCGACATAATTCACTCGGTCATAGCAGGAGGATTTCATACCGTACTGCACGCGAATCCCCTCGTAGACGATGCTTGCGCTGTTTGCGTGCTCGTGACCCAAGAAGATCGAATCTACGCCCAGCTCCTTAAAGCTCTTCCAAGCCCTCTTGTTGGCATCCCAGAAGGTCTCGTGCACATAGCCGATGTAGCCGAAATCGCCCTCCTGGCGGTTTTCTGCGTAATCGATATACACGGGAGTCGAGCCATCCGTGCCGTATTTTGCAAACACATCCCCCAGCACGTCGGGCTGGATATGGAAGGCAACCGAAAGCTTGGTATCGGGAGAAATGGCAACGATTTCATTGATCACGCCCTTATACCAGTTGATCTGCTTGGTGGTCAAGCCCGAATCGCGGCGCAGGTATTTGTTTTCCAGCGAAGCGGAGCTTGCGTTACCGCAGCCATTGGAGTCCATCATAACGAATACGCGGGTCAGCTTGCCGCCCTGCTCGATGCCAACGGTATAGTTACCGTTGCCGTGCAGCTCACGCTGCACGAACAAGCAATGCTCGGCGTTTACAAACTGCTCGCATTGCCAATCCACACCCATGGCACTCTCGTTGTCATGGTTGCCGAACACGGGTGCCCACGGAATACCAAACGACTCCATAAACGCCACAAACTCAAGAAATACCGATCCGTTGTCGTCAAATTCACCGTATACGATATCGCCCGTAAGCAGAATCAGATCGGGCTTGGTCTCGGTAATAATCTCGCGCAGGTAATCATAGCAAAGTGCATCCTTTTTGTCCGCACCCCAGATCTCCTTCTGCGAACTGCCAAGACGGTCGGGGGTTCTGCATTGCGATGCGTCAATGATCTGCGTATCGGTCAGCTGCAAAATCACTGCCTGGCGATCAGCAGGCACGCTGACGATAAAGTCCACCAGCTCCATGGCTGCCGCATCCTCGGGCGCGGTGGAGACCTCCTCGGTCTCGGTGGGTGCTTCGGTCACAGCCTCGGTCGATTCTGCGGGATCGTCTTCGGTTTCCTCGGGTGTGCCGTTGCAGGACGCAAGACAAGACATGCAGAAAAGCAGGCTTAAAAGAATCAAAAGGAGTTTTTTCATGGGTTTTCCTCGCTTTCAAAAATATCTTGCATGTATTATAGCATATAAATGTTGGATTGGCAAGGTATATATGAATAAAACCCCAAGTTTTGTAGGGGCGATTCACGAATCATCCGCCAATTGCGAGCCAACCGGCTGACTTTACCCATATAGTGCGCAAGCGAAACCCGCGGGCGATTCGTTCAGTCGCCCCTACTGAACATGGTATGTGGTGGGACTTGGTCTCGGCGCGACGACGCAAAAGCCGCGTTTTGATGCGGTCTTTTGCTACGCGCCTCGGTCAGGTGCGGTTCTGACATGCCACCGGCATGTCATTCATTGCCGCGCCCCTTCAAGTCCCACGTTAATACCGTCAACAAAAAAGCAGATAGGCGAATGCCTACCTGCTTTTCTGGTGCCGGTGGTGGGACTTGAACCCACACGATGTTGCCATCGCCAGATTTTGAGTCTGGTACGTCTGCCGATTCCGTCACACCGGCATCATCGACTTGTATATTATATCAAACTCCGTCTGCAATGTCAAGATGTTTTGTAAAAAATATTGATATTTATTCGTAGTTTTTCTATGGCACACTAAGAAAACGCCTTCAAATCTCCCTCTTCTTGAAGAACACCACCGACAAATACCACGACAGTGCGTAGATACCCGCGACAATCAGTAAAAGCACGGGCAGGACGCTGTCAAGCGCCATGTGCTGCGGTATTTCTTTGCCGAGCACTACGGACGCGCCTCCGCCCAAGCCGCATACAACACCGACCATGACGTAATAGGTGATTCTTCCCTTCTCTACGCCCAGCTTGAAAATAAAGGGCAGGCTGACCGACGAGGAAAACAGCGACAGAATCGCTATAAGCATCAGCGTTATCAGATATTCACGCAACATAAAGCTACCGCTCATACGCATTTTGACCGCCTGCACGGCTGCAATCACAAGCAGCATCAAAATCTGTCCTGTCAGTCCGATCAGATACTTACTGCTGACGATTTGCGTTTTGGTATAGGGCATGGTCATGCTGTATTGCAGCCACCTGCTGCGCTCATCGTATGCAAGCAGCGTGGTGGGGATCAGCCCGCATATCATGCCGGGATAGAACAGGATAAACAGACTATCGTTAAAAAATGCAAGAATCAAAAACAGGACGGATACCACCAATGTCATTCTGCAGTACTTGATCGTCATATAAAAATCCTTGAGTAACAGCCCTTTCATGCTCTCGCCTCCTTTATCATGGTCACGAACAGCTCCTCTATCGTGATCGGTCCGCGCGCAAGCTCTTGCGGTACGTCCTCTCTTTTCATGACCAGCTCAACGCCGTAGGGCGTTTCTCTTTTATGCAAAATCGCCCCTGCGGGAAGCGTTGCAAGCTGCTCCCTTGTGCAGCGCACGCCGCAGTACGTATCCAGCAAAGCGTCCTTTTCTTGGCAAAGCAGCAGCTTGCCATGGTGCAAAAACGCCACGTAATCACAAAGACGCTCCAGGTCGCTGACGATATGCGAGGAAATGAGAATGGAATGCTCCTCGTCCCTTGTAAACTCGTAAAACATTTCCACCACCTGATCGCGCACCACGGGGTCAAGACCGCCCGTTGGCTCGTCCAATACAAGCAGCTTGGCACCGTGCGACATGGCAACGGCAATGCCCAGCTTCATCTTCATACCGCGCGAAAACTCCTTGAAGGGCTTTTTTTCGGGCAAGGAAAGCCGCAAAAGCAGCTCGTTGTATTTTGCCATATCCCAATTTTTATAAGTGTTTTGCATAACCTTGCCAACCTGACGTGCGTTTAAGCATTCGGGAATACCCACCTCGTCCAGCACCACGCCTACATCTTCCTTAATATCGCGGGCATGCTTATGATGATCCATGCCAAGCACCGAAATATAGCCGTCGTCAAGCTGCAGCATATCCAGAATGAGCTTGATCGTGGTTGACTTTCCAGCACCGTTTTGCCCGATCAAACCGATGATGCAGCCGCCGGGCAGCGTCAGATCAATGCCTTCAAGGCAAAAATCGGGGTATTTTTTGGTGACGTTTCTAAGCTCCAATGCGTTCATTCTTTTTCCTCCATACAAAACGTGATCATTTCAATAACGTCCTCCAAAGACAAATTGCAGGATACGGCAAGGCGCGCGATCTGCTCTGCATGCTGCTCAATACGGCGCAAATTTTCCTCGCGCAAAAGCTCCACGTTCTTGGGAGCAACGTAGCAGCCCTTGGCAGGCAGCGTATAAATAAAGCCTTCCCTTTCCAGCTCCTCGTAGGCACGCTTGGTGGTAATAAAACTGATGCGCAGATCCTTGGCAAGTCCGCGAATGGACGGCAGCAGCTCGTGCTCGGCAAGCTCTCCCCCAATGATCTGATTTTTGATCTGCGAGTAGATCTGGTTGTAGATCGGCTCTCCGCTCTTATTGTCAATGAGAATGTTCACGTTGTCACCTCTGTTATATCTGTATATATGTATTATACACAGTACGAGCTTGATTGTCAAGTAGGTGTGGCAAATTTCCGATTCCAAACATACCATAATACAGAAAAGCTCTCCAGGAGGTAAACGTATGGATAACAGCTCCCCTTCTCGCACCCCGTCGGGTGAAGGGTACTTGATCGTGCAGGTCAGCACGGCAGGCGGTGCGATCCCTTTGCCCGGTGCGATCGTAACCGTGCGCGACTATGACCCTGAAAGCGGCGCGGACGTGGGCAACGTGATCTCATCCATGGTCACCGACCGCAGCGGCAAAACGCCCATTCTTTCTCTGCCCGCCCCCGCACGTGCGCTCTCGCAAGCTCCGGGCTCTCGTATTTTACCCTACGCACTTTACAGCATAGACGTACAAACCGACCGATATTACGAAAATTACTACGCAAGCGTGCCCATTTTCGACGGGATCGTTGCCGTGCAGCCCGCCGTGCTGCAGGCTTTGCCGGAAAACGAATATACCGACAACAAAGGACGCAACGTGCAGATCTTTTACGAGTCGGTCAATCCCGATCTGTAAAGGAGGTTACTTATGCCCGACACGCCAATCATTCCGGAAACCATTACCGTACACCTCGGTGCGCCCGACAGCACGGCACAAAACGTGACGCTGCCCTTTCTTGACTACGTCACGAACGTCGCATCCTCGGAAATCTACCCCACCTGGCCCGAAAACGCCATCCGCGCCAATATTTACGCGCAGATCTCCTTTGCGCTCAACCGTATCTATACGCAATACTACCGCTCGCGCGGCTATGATTTCGACATCACCAACTCCACCGCCATTGACCAATCCTTTGTCCAAGGGCGGGATATTTTTGACAACGTACGCGAGATAGCGGGCGAGATCTTTGACGGCTACGTGCGCAGACGCGGCAGCGTAGAACCGCTGTTTGCCGCCTATTGCGACGGCGTAGAGGTGACGTGCAACGGACTTTCGCAATGGGGCTCGGTGGACCTTGCCAATCGCGGGCTCTCCCCTTACGAAATTCTGACCACCTATTACGGCGACGATATCGACATCGTGACAGGCGTACCCGTAGCGGGACTGACCGCCTCCCTACCGGAATTTCCTTTGCGCGTAGGAAACGTGGGCGACGACGTGCGCACCGTGCAGATCAGGCTCAACCGCATAGCGCAAAACTATCCCGCCATTCCCAAGATCGTGCAGACAGACGGCATTTTC
>JAFNZX010000045.1 GCA_017382615.1 Clostridia bacterium
ACGCGCATCCGTTCCGCTTTCTTGCCTGCCGTGGGTTTTTCTTAACTTAATGACATTGCCCTCGTTCGGAGGCTTGCTCCCGCCGCGCCCCCCACGAGTGTCATCCTGAGCGGAGCGATGCTGCAAAGCAGCAAGCGCAGTCGAAGTTTTGGTGAGGGAGCGGTATTTTGCCGCGAGCCGATCCAAAACCTGACGAGGAAAATCGCAAAGCGATTTGACGAGGAAGGGATCTCTGAGCGGTTTATGACACGCCTGCTTGCTTTAAGTAGCATTTGAAAGCCATCGGTATGGGACACGAAAAAATGTAACCATGGCTAAGCAGACGTTGAGCAAGTCGTTCGCAAATCCCGCTGCGCCACGACACAATATCATGGCTTGCCTGCCATAAATCCGCGGGGCATTCGTGAATGCCCCCTACATAGACACCCAAACGCGCGTCCAACTTCGCGGCAGGAGCAAGCCCCAGCCCTACGGATGACGCGCACGGGTCACGCATTCCGATACAATTCAAATAATTCGTACAATTCCTTGATCTGCCGCTCGGTTTCGGCTATGAGCGCGTCGGTCTCGCAAGAGGCGTCCTCGTCCTTTTGCAGCCGCTTGTATAGGTGCAATACCTCGCCAAGCTCGGTCACGCTTTGGTTGATGGCACGACGCACCACCACGGGGGCGCGGGAATGCGCGTCGTCGCCAAGATAGATCTTGGGCGTGGTAAAGCGCACCTGCAGCCCGGGGTCACCGCCGCGCTCCCAGACTAATTTTGCAAGGCGGTCTGCATGTGCCAAATTCTGCTCACCCAATGCACCGAACACGGCAGAGGGGCGAGGCGCTGCCGTGCGCAGCACGCGCGAGAGGTATTTGTGCCGTGCTGCGTTCGCCCATTGGCGTGCTTGAATGCTTGATGCCGTGGTATTGTAATCCGCTTTGCGGTTTTCGTTTTGTCGCATAAGTAAAATTTCCTCCGTAAAAATCCGTTACTATATTCTATGCAATTTGCCGAACGGAATTTCCTTGACACGGGCGGGGGAGGGTGTTATAATAAAAACAGATATTACGGCATGGAGGTTATTATGCTACAGGATCTTCATTCGCACACTTATTATTCGTTCTGCGGCGCGGATCAGCCCGAGGACGTGGTGGAGGCTGCCATTGCGGGCGGTCTGGAGCTGATCGGCATCACCGACCACAACTACGGTGTTTGCTGCCAGCGACTGGACGTGTTCTTTTATCAGAATCAGGACCTTGGCGAGGATCATTACCGCTGCTTCAAGCGTTACTATGACCATATCAATCTCTTGCGCGAGAAGTATAAGGATCGGATCACGGTGCTGCGCGGCATTGAGATTTGCACCTTGGATCGCTTCCGCTATCCCATCAATGATAATGATGACATTTCCTTCTTTGACTATTGCCTGATCGAGAATATTGACGCGATGGAGCAATCGGTTGCCAAGGGTGATTTGTTCGCCTATGCCGAGCGGTGCGGCTGCAAGGCGGGCGTGGCGCATACCGATCTGTTTGGCTTTGCAAAAAAGATCGGCATGGATCCTTACGAATTTTTCAAAAAGATGGCGGAGCGCGGTATTTTCTGGGAAATGAACGTCAGCTACGATCCCACGCATAATTTCAGACAGCATCAGTATATGCTGGATTTCTTTGATAGCCCCGAGCAGCAGGATATCGTGCGCCGCGCGGGCGTGGAGGTCAGCGTGGGCTTTGACGGGCATCGCGTATGCGATTATCTGCCCGAGAGAGTCAAGGACTATTGCCGCAAAATTGAAGAGATGAAAATTAAGATGCCCTTTGAGGATCTGATCAAATAAACATATATATAAAAGGAGAACGATCATGGAATACGGTTTGCAATTATTCAGCGTACGCGACGTCACGGGTAACGATCTTGAGGGCGCACTCAAGGCAGTTGCCGAGCTGGGATATTCCTCCGTGGAGTATGCAGGCTTTTTCGGCCATAGCGCAGAGGAGGTTGCCGCATGGCAGGAAAAGTACGGTCTTACCTGCGCGGGCACGCACTCGGGCACGGGTGAGCTGCTCCCCGAGAACATTGACGCGACCATTGCGTATCACAAGACCATCGGCAACAAGAAGTTCATCATTCCCGGTGAGGATCTGAGCACCTTGGAAAAGATCGATCGCTTTGCAGCCATTGTCAACGCGGCTATCCCCAAGATGGCAGAGGCGGGCATTGAGGTGGGCTATCATAACCACTCGCATGAGTTCGTGGTCATGCCTTGGGGCTCCACCATCCACTCCGAGCTGGAAAAGAGATGCAACGTCTTCTTTGAGATCGATACCTACTGGGCGTTCAACGCAGGTCTTGATCCTATCCAGGTCATGAACAGACTTGCGGACAGACTGCGCGTCATTCACTTAAAGGACGGTCACATGGGCGGCCAGGGCAAGGCTCTGGGCGAGGGTGATGCTCCCGTCAAGGCAGTGCGTAAGAGAGCGATCGAGATGGGCATTCCCATGGTCGTGGAGAGCGAAACGCTGACCCCCACAGGCATCGAAGAGGTTGGCAGATGCATCAAGTTCCTGCGCGCATGCGACGCAGAAGACTAAAAAATATAAAAGAGGCTGTTGCGGCAGCCTCTTTTCTCATTGTAAGACGAAAACCCCGCCATAGTGGCGGGGTTCAAAAGAGGTTAACCGATGAGAAGAAT
>JAFNZX010000396.1 GCA_017382615.1 Clostridia bacterium
GGTTGGTGTGCAGATGCAGATCGCCGCGATAGGGGTATCTGCCTGCCATATCCTTTGCAAGCGAGTAGACCGAGAACTGCACGAGGTGATGACCGTCGGGCTTGTCGCAAATGCGGATATAGTGCTCACCCTCGCCTGCGAAGAATGCGGGCACGCGCAGGCAGTAATCCTCGTCAGCCACAACGGTGTAGGTGTTGCGTCCGGTGTATTCGGGATAGTGATAAGGAGCTGCCTCGTTGACCTTACATATGTGAATGGTGTAGGTGTGTCCGGGGATCAAGTTAGAGCCTGCGTCAAGCGGCTGAATGGTGACGGTGGTTTCGCGGTCGCCAAGGAACACCTTGGGAAAAATATCAAATCTGTAGAGCGTGTAGTTCATACATACCTCTCCTATGCGTGTCAGATAAACTTGACAGCCGTACCGTACGCCATGATCTCGGCAGCGCCGTCCATGACCGAGGAGGAGGAATAACGCACTTCGATGACAGCGTCTGCACCCATTGCCTCGGCTTGCTCAGTCATGCGTGCGGTTGCAATCTTGCGTGCCTCGTTCATCATTTCGGTGTATCCCTTAAGCTCGCCGCCCACAATGGTCTTGAAGCTTGCGGCAAGGTCGCGCCCGATGTGCTTGCTTTGCACCGTGCTGCCCTGTACCAAGCCAAGGGTTTCAAGGTTTTTGCCCGTGATGTAATTGGTTGTGTAGATCTTCATGTTTTTACCCTCCAATGCGGATTTTTTGTTACTTTGATTGTAGCATAAAATGGGGAGATTGTCAAGGAAAAACTGCCCCCAAGTGTCATCCTGAGCGCAGAGGAATTTCACCGTCGAGCGGTGAAATGGAACGAAGTCGAACTTTTGCGGGTCGAGGATGCGATATTTGCAACTTGTTGCAAAAAATCGCACCGCAGCAAGCAAAAGCGCAAATATTCGCCAAAGGCGAATGTGCAGCGGGATCTGCGATGGGCTTGCTCAACGTCTGCTTAACCGAAGTTGCATTTTTAGTAAGCGGGTGGGGCAGAGAAAACAGAAAATCGGAACGAGAAAAATCAGTTCAATGGTTCAGCAGACATTGAGAAAACCCATTGCAGATCCCTTCCTCGGTCGTGCGCCAAAACGCACGCCCTCGTCGGTTTTGCGCCGCTTCACTTTGTTTCGCTCTGCAAAACTTCGACTCCGCGTACAAGGCTGTTGCTAACGTTACGTGCTCTTTTGCATATCCGCAGCCTTTCCCGCTCCGCTCAGGATGACACACAAGGGGGAACCGACTGTACAAAAAGCCCCCGCATCGCGAGGGCTTGGTGGAGGTATTCGACTTATTTTGCTTGCTTTTTCTTCCCGCATACCAAACGGCGGCACAGACGGAAGAAATGGTATGCGCCGAACGTAAACGCCATATCCAGGCAGGTCACGACAATGACGTAAAGGATCTGCGTGGGCACGTAGCCTATCATATCCACGATGGAAAGGCGCAAGGTCTCCAATGGCGGAATATTGCAACGATAGAGGTTGTTGAAATTGGTGTCGATCAGGTGCGAGACAATGCCCGCCACGATGCAGTAGACGCCGATAAAAATGACGGGGTACTTCCAATCGCCCTTTGCGGGTGCATAGACGTCCAGCGCAACGATCAGCATAAATGCAAGCATGACAAGATTGTGGAAGGTCACGGTGTGAAAATTGAAGTAATCCTCAAAATATCCCGTGATATTACCCGCACCGTAGATCAGGTCGGGGTAAATAGCGGTCAGCACAAAGACTGCGGTGACAAAAACCACGGAAATGCAGGCTACCTGATTTTTGTACTTGCCGCGATAAAAGGCAAACGCAGGCAGGGTGAAGAGGACAAGTGAGCAAAAGTGCAGCGGAATGTGGTAAAGGTCGTAGCCGCGCGAGAAGGAAATGGCTTGCTTGCCAATCTCCAAAAGCACCAGAATTGCCGCAATGACCTGAATGGGGATCATGCGCACCTGCCACGGCTTTTCTTTGAGCCAAAGGCGCAAAAGAATAGAAATGATCAGAAACACTCCCAATGCGGGGAGCAACGTTTTGGCGTGTTCCGGTGTCCAAAGCTGCATAATTGTGTCCTTTCCCGGCTGTGCCGATGCATTGTACTGCGTCCATCATAGCACAGGAAAAATGCGGTGTCAAGAAATCCGAGTGACATTTAAGGTATTAAGATTGGGGCTGCACCGTTTTGGTGCAGCCCCACAAAGGCGTTATTTGGTCATCTGTGCGTCAAAGAATGCGGCAATTTCCGCCATCAGCGCAAGGTCGAGAGAGCCGTCCTCCAAGGTCATCACGCCGTGGTCGCGGTCGGGGTACTTTTTAAAGGTGAAGCGCGGGTCGTCTGCGTATTTTTCATAGTACGTGCCGTAGCCGTAGTCAATCGGAATGGTGTCATCCTGCTCACCGTGCACGATCATAACGGCGCAATCGCTGTTCCTAAAGCCCTTCATGCCTGTGCTGAAGGCGTACGAGCCGTACTCAAAGAACTCGTAGACGGATGCGAAGGGGAGCAGCAGCTTTGCCACGGGGCCAACCATCTGGCAGCCGCGGTGGTCAATCATGTTCATGGATTTGTTCCAACCTGCAAGCGAAGCCACGGCTTCAACCTCGGGGTGCGTGTTGAGTGCGTTGACCACGGAAAGACCGCCCCAGCTGTAACCCATGAGCATAAAGGGTAAGTCTTGCAGCTCGTCAAGGCTTTGCGCGTAGGTAATGGCGTAGTCCAGGTCAATAAATCCCTGCGGTAAGCCGCCCATGACCTCGCCTTCGCTCTCGTCGTTAGCGGTGGCGTCGTAGGCAAAAACGTAATAGCCGCGCGCGCAGAAAAAGTCAAAAATGTCCATATATCCGGTCTGTCCGCCACCGCCCATACCGTGCGCAAAGACGATGACGGCTTTGGGAGCGGGGACGTCGGTGCTTTTATAAAGGTAGCCGACAAGCGTGTGCCCCTGCATGGTGGCAAAGGTGTGGCGATCACGCGAGAGCGCAGGGAAGTCGGCAAGCGCGAAAGCGTCCTGCTCGCTTGTCTGACAGCGGTAGTTAAAGCTGCCTGCATAAATGGATACCGACAAGGCGTATAAGCCTATCGTGCCGCCAATGAGTACGAGTGCTAAAACGATGGCAACGATGACGACGATGATTTTTTTCTTTTGTTGCATAAGTGCCTCCTCTGTTTTCAGACTGTGACTATTGTAACACACACGTATGCAAAAAGATAGTGGGAAATGTAAACAAATTATGCCCAAAGGATGGCGCAGGGGCAAAATGAGCCGTAGGGGACGGTTTTTTGTTGCCCATAAGCGGATAACCACACAAGACGGACGTGCGCACCCCCCCTCTTTGAGGTAGCGAAGGACGTCAGATGCGCGCTAAAAAGCCGTCCCCTCGGGGGAAGGAGGGTTCCCATAGCGTACCCGCTATGGGAGGAAGGGGAACTCGTAAAGAAATTAGAATCGTGTTATCTTAGCGGTTTTTGCAAAATCAAGACAGTTTCTGCTCGAAATTCACCTGCCCGACTTTCACGCACATTCCCCTTCCTCCCACTGCGCAAGCTTGCGGGAGCCCTCCTCTTGCCCACTCGCGTCACATACTCGTCGTGTGTCGCTCGATACCCTCGCTCCTGCTCCTCGTTGCTTTGGCTCCACCGTTCAGCACAAACGATACTCAATCGTTTGTGCCTCTCTAACCCCGAGGGGACGGCTTTTTGGCGCGTTCCCGCATTGTTTGGATGCCCGCTCGCACAAACGCCCGTAGGGCGGGGGCTTGCTCCCGCCGCCTTCACAAACATCCGTAGGGGCGGATTTGCATATCCGCCCGCGCATCTCGGGATATTATGTGAGTACCCCCCTCCGTTCTTTTTGGCAAATTCGGACACTGTAGGGGCGACCATTGGTCGTCCCACCAAACGGTTTTGAATATTTTCACCCCAAAAGGATTCCAAATGGGCTTATTCGGGACGACCACTGGTCGCCCCTACAGCGTCTTAAAAGCTAAAAAGAGCAAATCAGGCATTACGCGAGGCGCTGCCCCATGACCCTGCGAGCTTTTGAAAAAGTTCGATCAAAACTTTTCATGAGTAGGCGTCCGTATGGTGTAGGGGCGATTCACGAATCGCCCACAAATATAAAGCTTGGTCAATCGACACACA
>JAFNZX010000397.1 GCA_017382615.1 Clostridia bacterium
GCAGACGTACTCCGCGCAGCAAGCAAGCACGCAGGCAAACGCAACTATACCGCTGCAATTATCGTAGCGGGCGGCAGCGGCACGCGCATGGGTACGGAAACGACCAAGCAGCTGCTGGAGCTTTGCGGCAAGCCGGTGGTGGTGCACACCCTGCTTGCATACCAAAACACGCCCTGCATTGGCGAAATCGTGGTAGCCGCCAAGCAGGACGAAATGGATCTGTATTGGGATTTCAAGCAAAAATACGGCATTACCAAGCTCACTGCCGTGGTTGCAGGCGGTGTAACCCGCCAGGCTTCCGCCCTTGCGGGCGTGGAGGCAGTCAGCGACAAGGTGCGCTACGTGGCAATTGCCGACGCGGCACGCTGCCTGACTACGCCCGAAGAGATCAGCGAGGTCTGCCGCGCGGCGTACAAGACCGATGCCGCATCTGCAGGCATTCCCGCAACCGATACGGTCAAGATCGTTGAAAAATCGGGCTATATTGCAAGCACGCCCGAGCGTGCGCTGTGTTGGCAGGCGCAAACCCCGCAGGTGTTCCGCCATGCGCTGTACCTCGCGGCAAGCTACGCGGCTATCGAGCACAAGTTTACCGCAACAGACGATAATTCCTTGATCGAATTTGTTGGTCACCCGGTCAAGATGGTCGCCTGCTCCAAGCAAAACATCAAGATCACCGAGCCCTGCGACCTGCCCTACGCGCAGCTGATTTTGGAGATGCGCGCCAAGGAAAGTGAGGACAAGATATGAGAATCGGACACGGATACGACGTACACCGTCTTGTAGAGGGGCGCGACCTGATCATAGGGGGCGTGAACATTCCTTATGAAAAAGGGCTGCTCGGACACTCCGATGCCGACGTGCTGACCCATGCCGTCATGGACGCGCTGCTTGGTGCTGCGGCACTGGGTGATATCGGCAAGCATTTTCCCGATACCGATCCCGCCTACAAGGGTGCTGACAGCTTAAAGCTGGCAACGCACGTCTCTGCCCTGCTCAAGCAAAAGGGCTATCGCATCGGCAATATCGATGCAACCGTCATCGCGCAAGCACCCAAGCTTTCCCCCCATATTCCTGCCATGAAGCAAAATCTTGCTCATGCGTTGGATTGCAACGCAGACCAAATCAACGTCAAGGCAACCACCGAGGAGCACCTTGGCTTTACGGGAGAGGGACTTGGCATTGCCGCGCATGCGGTCTGTTTGTTAGAACGTATATAAAGTATCACTTTGGCGGCTTGTAAACTCCGACTTCCCGTGCTTGACACCTCCCTGCCGCCTCTGTAATACGGATTTTATATTACATAGTATGACATAATTCTACACTTTGCAACAGAAAGGAACGCACATTATGACGTATATTTCTCCTTCCCTGCTGGCTGCCGACTACGCGCACCTGGCTGAAGAGATTAAAAAGGTGGAGGATGCAGGCGCAAACTACCTGCACCTTGACATTATGGACGGTGCTTTTGTTCCCAATATCAGCTTTGGTCCCGAGCTTGTCGCGTCGATCCGCAAGCATACCAAGCTGATCTTTGACGTGCATCTGATGATTAACGATCCCATTCGCTACGTAGACAGATTCGTCAAGGCGGGCGCGGACATGATCACCTTCCATATTGAAAGCACCGACGATCCCGAAGCGGTGATCCGCACCATTGCCTCGCATGAAATGCGCGTTGGCATTGCAATCTCGCCCAAAACGCCGGTAGAAACCGTCTTTCCCTATCTTTCGCAGATTTCCCAGGTCACCATTATGACTGTCGAACCGGGATTCGGCGGACAATCCTTCATGATGCCTATGCTTGACAAGGTACGCGTGCTGCGCAGATACGCCATAGCGCAAGGCTTAAAGCTGGATATTGAGGTAGACGGCGGCATCAATCCCGACAACGTGGGGTACTGCACCGGTGCAGGTGCAAACGTCATTGTGGCAGGCTCTGCTATCTTCAAGTCCAAAAAACCGAGATCGGTCATCTTCGGCATGAAGGACGCCGCAAAGCTCAACCCGTTCGTGGGGTAATATTACATATCGTAAAAAGGCTTTCTCATGCGAGAAAGCCTTTTTTATTCTAATCAGATCTGCCGTAATATTTCGTCGAGATTGCGCTTGCCGTACACGATACGAACGATATAAAGCATTTTTTGATCATGAAAAACCTTATAGTAGATCACATATTGGTCCACCAACAGTTTACGCACAGTTTTATCAGATAGAAACTCATTATCCACTAATGCACCGGATTCGGGAAAGTATCTGACAGTACCAATCTTGTCAAAAACCTTTTTGAAAAAGCCCTTGGATGCTATTGGATTATCCAGATCTACGGCTATGTAGTGCAGAATCTCATCCAGATCCTGCTCCGCTTTTTCCGTAAAACGGTACGCATACTCAGAAGCCATATTTCTCTGCCATCCTTGCTTTCACATCGTTACCGTCGGCGCACTCTCCCCTTTCAATATCGGAAAGTCCTTCGCTGATCAATTTTGCTTCATACAGCTTTGCCATGGTTTTTTCATAATACTCAATATCCATTACAACCAATCTACCGTATCCGTTTTTAGTCACAAATACAGGTCCGTTTGCCTCTGCACAGCGTTTTTCAATCGCAACAGTATCCTTAAGATCACGCATCGGAATTATCGTCATAACTATACCTCCGTATATCCATATGTTTCTGTGACTATATTATACACTATATTTAGCCACGTGTCAAGAGCGCACAACATTTTTTCGGCATGATACCTGCTATCATTATTTAACCGAGAGTTAAACGCGCATTGCTTATGCTTCGCTTGTATTATCTCCAATCTATGATATAATATAATCAGAAACAGGCCTGTTTTCTTAACTTACAAGGAGAACGAGTATGGAATTAAATATAACAGAGCCAAACGCATGCAAATTGCGTTTGACTCTGTTTTTTCGTTTATTTACAGCACGATCGACTTGATCTCGGGGAATTCATCCGC
>JAFNZX010000398.1 GCA_017382615.1 Clostridia bacterium
AAGCCGTCCCCTCGGGGGAAGGAAGGGGTCCCCGTAGCGCAGGCGTACGGGGAGGAAGGGGTCGACTATTCAACTCGGGAAACCGTCATTTTGTCAATTTTGTATGCGATTTGTACGAAACAAAACGTTCCAAATTTGATACGCTACCCCTTCCTCCCATAGCGGGTACGCTATGGGAACCCACCTTCCCCCGAGGGGACGGCTTTTTGGCGCGTACCCGCATTGTTTGGATGCCCGCTATGAGTTTTCCTTAACTTAATGACATTGGGTCTTTGCCCATACCCCTATTATAAATTCTCCGATAAGGACATCACCCAAATGGTAGCGGTGCTTTTTGTATCGCCAATCATAAAGCTTTCCCTCTGCTTACCTCAGTGACAAAACAGCAAAACGGCGTTTTTCTCCCGTTCCGATACAAAATACTGCAAAATTCTCCATTTCTCTTGCAATCATCCGATATCTGTGCTATACTGTCCGTATATCTAAAGAAAAAGAGGCAAACCTATGAAAATTGCGATCATCCTGCTTGCCCTTGTGGGCAGCCTTTACAGCCTTGTCCTGAGCATTGTACAGATGCGATCGGCAAGTAACCCCACCCCCGCAAACGTAGCCGACGTTTTTGATGCTGAAACCTACAAAAAGTGGAAGGCTTACAGCCGCGAATGCAGCATTTTGAGCATTGTGTTCACCTGTGTAACGGGTATCATCACGCTCGCCATGCTGGCATCGGGTGTGCACGCCGCTTTTGCCTCGCTGTTCCCCGCCGGTGTTTTCATGCAGCTGCTCTCAATCATTATACTGGAGGTTGCGATCAGCTTTGTTGTGGGAATTGTACGTGAGTACGTTTCCGACATGATCATCGAGCAGAAATACGGCTTTAACCGCACGTCCATCAAAACCTTTATTACGGACTGCATCCGCAACCTGATCATCGAGTTTGTGCTTTCCCTGCTGCTTACAATGCTGCTGTGGGGCTCGCACGTTTGGTTTGGTGATTGGATGATCCTTGTCTTTGCCGTTGCCATGCTGCTATTTTCCCTGTTTATCTCGTTCATGTACCCCTTGTTCAGCCGCATCGGCAACAAGTTCACCCCTTTGGAGGACGGTGTGCTTAAAGATCGCCTGATGGAGCTTTTGACCAAGCACGGCTACCAGGTCAAGGCGATCGAGGTCATGGACGCCTCCCGCCGCACCACCAAGCTCAATGCCTACTTTACCGGCTTTGGCAAAATGAAAACCATCGTGCTGTACGACAACCTTGTAAACGCCATGGACACCGATGAAATCTGCGCAGTATTTGCGCACGAGCTGGGTCACGGTCTGCACAAGGACGTGCTCAAGGGGCAAATCCTCAACTTCGGCAACATGCTTTTGATGGGCGTTTTGGTCTGGGTCGTGGCCTCCAATCCCATTTTCTGCGAAGCTTTCGGCTTTGAAGGCATCAATTACGGCTTTGCATACGTCATTTTGGGCGTGCTGCTTGGCTTGTTCAACCCCTTGATCAGCCTTTTGATCAACGCACGCAGCCGCCGCGCAGAGTACCGCGCCGATAAGCAGGCGGTTTCCGAGGGCTACGGTCCCGCTATGATCACCGCGCTCAAAAAGCTGGCGCGCGAAAACTTTTCCCATCTTGCTCCCTCCCGCATCAACGTCGTGCTGGAATACTCCCATCCCCCGCTCTCCGAGAGAATCACCGCGGTGGAGAAGGAGCTTGCCTCAACTCGCGTAGCGAATACCACTCAGCGAAGCTGAATACCACTGCTCTGCAATATCACTTGGAGAAGCCAAATATCACTGAGAACCTGCATAGCAGTGGAGCAAAAGGAAATAAAAAAATAAAAAGAACAAGCCGTGACGAGCATGCCCGTCACGGCTTGTGTTCGATAAGGAATATCAGAAAAACTTTTTATATATTTCTTCAAGTTCTTCTTCACTTTTTGGAGCAATGGGAGTTTCTATTTTATCTTGTTCGGGTCGCTTCTGACCGTCTTGCTCATCACTTGTAAGCTCTTCCGGTGTGGCTTGATTGATTTCACATGCTTGAACTTGAGTAGATAATTCATCTTGGGCAGTTCTTGAGGAGCTCGTTTTGCCATCCATCTGTATTAGCATATCGGTTTGAACCACTATGGGAGATATAAATACCATCGTCAAAAAACCTACAAGTGCAGCAAATGGTCCTCCGATGCCAAGCCATATCAAAAAGCCTGCAAATCTCAAATCACCAATACCAGTTAGCCATGCAGTCCAATCCACGATTGCCCATACAATAACGAGCACGTATGCAGCAATTGCACTAATCATAGGTAGTTTTTTGTAAATGCTTTGATAAATGTTTTCATAGTCGAAATTCATTTTTTCGCTCTCCTTAATATTTTTATTTATCGGTAAAGATAAAAAGTGCGCCAACCGAAGTCAGCGCACCGAAAAACGCAAACTCCAATTGTCGCCAAACAAAAACAACGATAGGGGTATAACTCCCCACGATAGCTGCGGAATTTGCGTTTTTTCCAAATTCTATAGCTATCGAAAAATGGGGTAGGCAAAAAAGCCCTCCATAAAAACAGAGAGTTCACCCATTGATATCGTTATTCGTTTTTGTTTGGCGAATTCAGTATATCACAAAAATTCTGCTTTGTAAAGACAAAACAGCAAAATTTTCGTAGAAATATAGTAAAGTGATATGCTGACTTTGTCAGCGTGGTATTTTTGCTGACGCAAAAGTGATATTGCTCCGCTTTGCGGAGCAGTGATATTCCATTTGCTTGGCAAATGGAGTTTTGCCCCTGCATCCCGTCCCGGGATGCAGGGGCAATTTCCCGACAGCAATTCCTAATATTTTTCGCTATATTGGAAATCAATTATACAAATTGGTAATTATTTACAATTCATGCGGCAAAAGTTTGGTACATTTTCAGCGCGATTTCGTCTTGCAATAATTTCCATTTTATGGTAAAATATATGCATAAAAGGAAATTACAGGAGGACTTATAAAGACATGGATACATCCACCAAAATACTGATCGCCGACGAAAATTCCACCTCGCGCGCCACGCTCCGCGAAGGGCTCTTGCGCCTGGGATATCGCTATATCGAAGAAGCTGCAAACGGAGAGGAGGCACTTGCCAAAATCAACCGCTACCATCCCGACGTCGCGCTCATCGACGTTTGGCTTTCCAAGCTGGACGGTATTGGCGTCATCCGCAGCTGCAAGCAGCTCGATCTCTCCCCCGACCGACAGCCCGCTTTTATCATTACCTCACCCGTATCCAACCAAAATCTGTTTATTCAGGCAATGGGTGCGGGGGCTTCGCTGTGTCTGATCAAGCCGGTCAACCCCATCAGCCTTTCCGATCATTTGCGAGATCTTGGCAGCGGCAGAGCAACGCCGGCGCAAGCCGTGACGACAGCCCAGCCTCAAACCGACGACCGCACACCCGATATTGAAACGCAGGTGACCAAGATCATCCACCAGATCGGTGTGCCGGCGCACATCAAGGGCTATCAGTATTTGCGTACCGCGATTCTGCTCACGGTCAACGACTCAGACATCATCAATTCCGTGACTAAGGTCCTCTACCCCAGCGTAGCAAAGAAATATCAAACCACGACCAGCCGCGTTGAGCGCGCCATCCGCCACGCCATCGAGGTCGCGTGGGACAGAGGGGATGTGGATACACTCAATTCCTATTTCGGTTACACCATTCAGAATACGCGCGGAAAGCCCACCAACTCGGAATTCATCGCAATGATCGCAGACAATTTGCGGTTGAAGTACAAGTTAAACTAAACTAAAAAAGACCCTCTGTACGGCCAAGCCTTACAGAGGATCTTTTATTTTTCCACTATTGAAAAGACTGCTCCATTCCCGCGAAACACGATCGTTCCGTCGGTATCGGTGCGAAAAACCTTGGATTCTGCCGCCAAAAGGCGGGTCATCAGATCAATGTGCGGGTAGGCATACGCGTTTCCGCGACCGCAGGAAATAACCGCATATTGCGGCGAGACCGCCTCGAGAAACGCCTCGGCGGTCGATGTGCTTGCGCCGTGGTGTCCGACCTTCAGAATTTGCGA
>JAFNZX010000399.1 GCA_017382615.1 Clostridia bacterium
ATTAAAAGTTTTTGATCGACCTTTTTTCAAAAAGGTCGAATGGGCTCGGGGCAGCGCCCCGAGTCGCGCCCGCAGGCGCGAAATTTCTCAAACACCGTTTTCATTTGCGAAGCAAATATGTTCTTCTTTTGCGGCTACTCCGTCAAAAAAGAACGGAAACAACCTCTCTCACATAAAATTCCAACACAAAAGCCCTTGTCTTTCGGCAAGGGCTTTGTCCTTTCAGCTGCGGGAGCAAGCCCCCGCCCTACAATTTGTGCATTACTCTGCCACGTCGTACGCCACGATGGCGTCAAACAGCGCAACGGAACGGTTGTAGACCTCGTCCTTACTGCTCTGCCCGATTGCAAACTGACGCAAGAGGCACACCACGGTATCGGCGGGCAGCACCTGCACAGCCTCGTTATAGAGGTAGAAATCGGTGTCACCGAGACGCACCGTCTTTCCCTCCACCGCATATCCCTTGAGCAGCTGCTCATATACGTAAGGGCTTGCAAAGCAAAGCGAATACTCGCCCGTTTTGGAAACCGCGCTCTGCATGGAGGAGAATTGCTCCGTATTCCAGCTCAGCGCAACCTGCTCCTTTTTGAGCGTTACGCTTTCCCCGTCGATCACGGTTTCAATCTCGGTAAAGATCTCTTCCTCGGAAAAAATCTGATATTCCACAAGACCTACCGCTTTTTTGCCGTTATTATCATAGTCCTTGGGCAGCACGTCCTGCAACGTTCCCACAAAGGAAGCGCGCTCGTCCGCACTCATACGCACGGTGCCGCCGTACACGATGCTGACGTCATACTTATCCTTTCCGATCATCTGCAGGGTGCAAACAGCGATCACAACCACGAAAAACGTCACCACGATCACCGTCCACTTATTGTGATACCAAAAATTTGACAGCTTATTGTATGCACGGTTCTCTGTCACGATTTCCGTGCTGTCGTATTTGTTTTCCTTGTCGTTCATCATAAGCTCCTTTTGAAAAACGGATCTGCCGCTATGACAGATCCGTTTTACGTTTCTTTTTTACTTGGTTCTCTCTACGTGCAGAACCTTGAAGTGCAGCGTGCCGTTGGGTGCCTGTACCTCAACGTTATCGCCTGCACGCTTACCCATAAGAGCTGCACCGATGGGAGACTGGTCAGAGATACGGTGGTTGAGCGCATCAGCCTCGTTAGAGCCCACGATCTCGTACGTCAGTTCTTCGTCCCACTCCACGTCGTACACCTTAGCGGTAGAGCCAAGGCTGATGACGCCTGCGTCCAGACTGGATTCGTCGATGATCTCAGCATTTTCAAGCAGAGACTCCAGCTCCTTAATGCGCGCCTCTACCTTTGCCTGCTCGTTTCTTGCCTCATCGTACTCGGAGTTCTCGGAAAGGTCGCCAAAGCCGCGTGCAACTGCGATTGCTTCCTTGATCTCTTCTCTGCGGGTGGTGCGCAGGTACTTGAGCTCCTTTTCCAGCTCGTTATAGCCTTCCTGCGTATAAAGGGTTTTTTCTGCCATGTCGGTTTTCTCCTTATATTATGAATTATTTATTTCATTTGCTCCAATGCCGCTTGCAGCTGGGTATCCAGCTCCTCGGGCATATCGTACGTGGAATACATCTGAGCAACATCCTCGGGAATCTCAATTACCACGTGCGGCGTGATGCCTATGTCGTGATAGCTCTCGCCACATGCGGGGAAATACATTTTGGAGGTGATCTTGAGTCCGCCCTCAATGCCGTACAGCTTGTAGTAAGGTCCTACGGTGCTCAAATCAAATATTGACTGCATGCAGCCCTTACCGTATGTGGTCTCGCCAATAATGGTGCCAAGCTCGTAATCGCGCATAGTGGCGGTAAACAGCTCGGCTGCGCTGGCGGTATTGCCGTTGGTCAGCACGCAGAAGGTCAGATCCTTATACTTGCCGATCTCGTCCTTGGTCACGTCACAAACCTTATACACCTGTGAGGAGTGCTCAACGACCGCAACGTATTCCTTTTTTTCATTTCCGTGCTTATCCTTGGTGCTCAACAGCAGATCCCCCTCTGCAAGGAAGTAGCTTTGGATCGCCTTAATGGACTCCAAATCGCCGCCGGGATTATTGCGCACGTCAAAAACAAACTTCGTACAGCCCTTGGCAAGCAGCGCATCCACCTGGGCTTCAAACTGCTCCGGGGTAGGCAGGTCAAATTGCAGAATCGTTACGATACCGACCTCGGGATCGGTTTTACTTACCTTTCCGATAATCGAAGCCGCTTCAAACGCTGTTCTCGTAACGGAGAAATCTATTTGCTCATAGCCGTCCCCCGTGGGACGCACAATGCGGAATTCCGCCTTTGTGCCCGAAACACCGCGCAAATTGTTGACCGCAAGAGTAAATCCGCCAAGCTCGTCCACGCTCTTCATTTCTCCGTCAACCTTAAGTGCCACAATCATATCCCCCGACCGAAGCCCCGCGGTTTCTGCAGGAGACCCGGGATAGACCAGAATCAGCTTGATAGCGCCCGCGCCCTGATAGGAGCTGGTGATGACACTGATGCCTATACCCTCCATTTTACCCTGGCTCTCTTGCTGCAGCATTTCAAATTCTTCTTTTGTATAGTATTCGGCATAGATATCGCCCGTTGCGGCAACGTATGCCTTGATGACCTCTTCCATCATCGCTTCCTTGTCACCCGCATCGTACGCGTAGTCCCTGATCAATTGATCGACCAGGCTGAGCGTTTCGTCGTTGATTGCAAGGTCTGCGTCATTTTTTCCGGGCAGAATGCCAAGGCCTTTCCCACCCCAATAGATACTGCTGATCACAGAGGTAAGCAGCATGGTGACCACCATAGTCAGCGATACGGCTGCAATCAGCGCAGCGACGAAGGTGCCGGCAGAAACGGTCCTTTGCTTTTTCTTTCGTCCCGTATAAGCATAATAGCGCACACCGGGCGGGTTCAGCAGCTCCATGCCGTGGGGCAAAAGCACAGCGTTGACGCTTTGCTCAAGCTCTTGGCAGGATGCGTTACGCGGCACACCAAAGGCTACGGACGCACTCTGCACGTCAGAAACCACCTTGCCGTCACTACCGTAAGCGCGCAGCACCTCGGGTAAAAGAGCACAAAGCAGCTCACGCTGCTCTTCTCTTTCAAACCCTTGTACGGTATATACCAATTTCTTCATAGTTTCGTTTCTCTCCGTTATTGCTTTGTTTTCAAACTATCTACAAATACCGCCATACGGTCAATTAAGCGAAACGCCTTAAACGGGCGTTTCGCTTAACTTCAATAGTTTATGTATTCGGTAAAATTGCAAATTAGTACTTAGCAGGCTTGGAGTTGAGGTACTTCTTGACCATAAGAGCTACCTTGAAGGTGATTGCGTGCTCAAACTCACGCAGATCAAGACCGGTCAGCTTTCTGATCTTTTCCAGTCTGTAAACCAGCGTATTTCTGTGTACGAACAGCTTTCTGGAGGTCTCGGAAACGTTGAGGTTATTCTCAAAGAAACACTGAATGGTCATCAGCGTTTCGCGGTCAAGAGATTCGAGGCTACCCTTCTTGAACACCTCCTGCAAGAACATCTCGCAAAGGGTGGTGGGCAGCTGATAGATCAGACGACCGATACCCAGGTTCTCATAGCTGATGATATTCTTCTCGGTTTCAAACACCTTACCGACCTCAAGTGCGACCTGAGCTTCCTTATAAGCTCTTGCCAGATCCTTGATGTTCTCAACGGTGGTGGAAATACCGATAGCGACCTTGGTGTAGAACTCTGCGGACAGGGTGTCTGCGATGTTGGTTGCGATCTTTTCCACTTCCTTGGTCTCCATGCCGGGCTTGACATCCTTGACCAGCACGATGTCGTGCTCGCCGACGGAGATGACGTAGTCCTTGGACTTGTCCGGGAACATATTCTGCAGCATTTCAAAGGGCATCATATCGGTCTTGCCGTAGAACTTGATTAAGAAGACGATTCTGCTCTCCTCGGTGTTGAAGTGCAGTTCCTTGGACTTGATGTAGATATCACTGGGCAGGATATTGTCCAGAATGATATTCTTGATAAAGGAACCCTTGTCATACTTCTCATCGTACAGATTCTTGATATTGCCAAGAGAGATGGACAGCAGCTTGGACATCTTTTCAGCCATCTTGTCCTCACCCTCAACGAATACAACGTACTCTGCCTTGGTGCCGCCGCTGACGGGACGGTAAGTATAACCGGAGGAGGTCACCAAATCGGAGGTGTAAGCAAGCTCATCGCGGACGCCCTGCTTGATCTCGCCGATCTTGACAAGCTCAGAGCAAGCAATAATCACGCCGTTTTCGTCAATAACGCCGATCACGCGGTCGATCGCATCCTTCATCTGGTGAATCACACTTTGAAACAGTCTGTTGGACATAAAATTAAACTCCTCTTTTTTGATTTTCAGGGTTGTATATACTAACCTATATTATACACCCTTTTTTGTGATTTTTCAATAGTGTTTTGCATATTTTTATAAAAAATGTGCGATTTTTTTGCAAGTTTTTTGCTCACCCTGCCAAATCTCACATTTCAAACCGATACACAAGGCAGCCAAGCACGAACGGCGCTGCGGTTTCTGTACGCAGAATACGCTTGCCAAGTCCGGTCATTTGCATGCCCGCAGCTTTGGCACGTGCGGCTTCCTCGGGGGAAAAGCCTCCCTCGCTGCCGACGATGACGGCAATGCGCGGACGAGTAGGAAGACCCTGCTCGTTTTGCAGAATGCTTGCCAGCGTTTGAGTGCCCTCTCCCTCGTAGCAGAACAGGCACAGATCGCACTCCTCTGCCAAAGCAAGCATTTGCTCAAAGGAAACGGTGGATTTCACCGCAGGCACGCGTCCGCGTCCGCTTTGCTTAGCAGCCTCGGCTGCAATACGGCAGCGGCGCTTGGTTTTATCCGCCTCGCCGTCCGCCTTGGCCTTGGCAATGCAACGGCTGCTCTGGAACGGTACGATCTCATACACGCCGCATTCCACGGCTTTTTGAATAATGGAATCAAACTTTTCTCCCTTGGGCAGCGCCTGGAACAGGCAGGCATCAAAGGGCGGCTCGGTTGCAGAGGGTGCACTTGACACGATCTCGGCAAGCACGCGCTTATCCTGCTCAAACGAGGTAAGTCTGCATTCGTATTCTATAGCGCGGTCGTCGCAAACGGTGATAAACTCCCCTGCCGCCATGCGCAGGGATCTTGCGATATGATGCGCGTCGTCCCCTGTCAGGGTCACGATGTTATCCGAGATCTGCTCTGCGGACACAAAAAAACGGGGCATATATACACCTCCGACAAAAAAATGCACAAAATGACCTAACGTAAAGCGGTCATTTTTCTTGTTATGCTCCTATTATAATACACATTTACCAAATTGTCAAGTCCTTTTTTGACAAATTTCACAAGTTTTTTGACATTTTGCACGGATAGCGACGCTCATTCCCCGCCCAATCTTTTCGTCAAAGTACCGAAATATACAAAAAAGCCAAGCACCGCGGTGCCTGGCTCTGTTTTTATGCTTGGGTATAATGAATGGCAGTCACGACGCCGTCGCGGATGCCGAACATCAGCTTGGTCGTGCCGTCGGTATATACCAGGCTGCCGTCGGCAGTTTCGGTATACGAATCACCGTAGGCAGTCACCACGGCACTCTTGGCGTCACCGATCCTGATACCCTGCGGCGTTGCCACGCTGTCATCGGTCAGCACGATTCTGACAATGCGGTCAGCACCGTTGCTCCACACGGTATCGTAGCGGAAGCCGGGATAGTAGAATTCCTTATCGTTCTGCTCTGCACCGCACGAGCCGGACTCACGGTAATCGATATAGTCGCCCAACGCGGCGGAAAGTGCCTTTCCGTCCTCACCGATGCGCACGGATGTGCCGTTATAAGCAAAGCTGTATTCCATTCCCTTGCCCCCATCGCATGCGGCAAGGCAGCAGGCAAACAGCAAAACGGCTGCAAAGATCAAACAAAGCTTTTTCATTTGGTTTGTACTCCTTGTTGTTTTTCTTGGGTATAGCGTGCAATTCTCTCTGCCCACAGCGCGTCAAGTGCCGCGTCGCCGCGTCTGTCCTGCACGCCGTGGTTGGTCACGAGCAGATTGCCAAGGTAAAGCGTCCACTTCTCCGCGCCGTACACGTTGAGGTGCAGCCCCGCGTCGTAGGTGTCGGTGCTCCAATCAAGCCCCAGCTCTGCATCCATCCCTATAAAATTGTAATAGGTAAGGTTGTTGGCTGCGGCATAGTCCGCGATCTGCGCGTCCCACTCCTCGTACCAATAATACTTGACCGAATTGGTGGGTGCTTTGACCAGCACCAGCTCTGCGCCGTACTGCGCGCACAGATCCTGCATTTTGGCAAGGTATTCCATGCTGCGCGCGGGCAGCACGGTATTGATAAGCATATCGGGCTTGCGCGTGTCCGCAGGGTCTACGGGCACGATATCGGTCTGCATCAAGTACCCTTGATGCGTAATGTCTTCGTGCTTACGGAAGGTATGCGCAAGATCCGCTGCAGTCAGCTCACTCCAACGGTCGTGATAGCGCAAAATGGGCATAAAATACGACAAAAACGACTCGTCCTCTGTCATGGATGCCCTGATCGCCTGCAGCTTGGAAGCCGACCACTGCATATCCTCCAAGGTCATGCGGCTGATGGATTCCGTGGGCGTCTTGCCGTATTTGAGCGCGAGCACGTTGAACACCACGACCTTAACGTCGGGATCCTTTGCAAGGGTTTCTTCCAATACGTGATAGGACTGCCACACGGTCTGCTGTGACGAGCCGCGCACGTAGGAGGTCATGCCGAATTTTTCATACAGCACAGCGGGGACGATGCCCTCGTAGATTTCGCAATCGCCCACGAAGATGACGTCATGCTTGTCACTGACACCGTAATAGCCGCACAGCAGATGCCCCTCGCGGTTATCGTAGCGCGACGGGATCAGCACCGCTTGCACAAGCATCAGCGCGGCAAGCAGTAAAACAACGCTCAGGACGGCAGGTATGATTCTCTTTTTCATCTCTCTGCCCTCCTTTAATTAAACGTGCCGCCGTAGATAAAGGCGGACGCATCATAGCCAAGACCGTACGTGCCGAACACCAGCACCAAAAATACGACAACGGCAAAGGCAAGGCTGCCAAGCCACGGCTTTTCCCAAAGCTTTTCGCGCAAGGGACGATCCTTGCCCAGTTGGCTGACGCCCCACATGGCAAGAATGCCCACGCCGATGACGGCAAACGAAGTCTTGCTGACGCCAAGCGTGAAAAGCCCTCCGTCAAACAGGCTTCCCCAGTTGAACTCGGTAAATACCGAAAACAGCTTTTGGAAGGTCAGCGGCACGTTCATATAGCAATCCAGCACGCGGATGAGTGCCATCAGGCAGAAGGTGCGCACGATCATAAAGGTCTGATAGGGTGCGCTTGCGTGCAATTTCGGGAATTTGGTGCGGAATTTTGCATACAGCGGTTCCAGCTCCTGCGACACCAGCAGCACAAGACAATTGAGCATTGCCCAGACCACAAAGTTCCATGCAATGCCGTGCCAAAGACCGGTAAAGAGCCAGGTGACGATGGTGGTAATATACACGGGCAGACGCTTGCCGATTGCCGTACCCAGGTGCGCGCGACTCCACTTGGAGAGCTTTTGCATGCTCTTGGTCACGGACAGCGGATAAAAGATGTAATTCGTAAACCACGCGCCCATGGTAATGTGCCAGCGGCGCCAGTATTCCGCGGTGGATTTGGACGAGAACGGTCTGTTGAAGTTCTCGGGCAGTCTGATGCCCAACATCTCCGCAGCACCCAGCACGATGTCGATACCGCCCGTGAAGTCACCGTAAATACGAACGGAGTAAAATAAGCAAAGCAGCAAAAAGAACACGCCGCCCTTTTGCTGCGCCACGATTGCGCCCACGGCGGGCGCGATGGCATCCGCTACCACCAGCTTTTTGAAAAAGCCCCAGGCGATGCGGATCGCACCGCAATAGAGATTCTTACCCGAAAAGGCATGCGGGGTAAAATACTGCTCGCCTACGTCCGAGTATTTGCTGATGGGACCCATGACCAGCTGCGGGAAAAAGCCGACAAACAGCGCGTGCTTGGCAAAATTCTTCTGTACGGGGGCTTTTTCGCGATACACGTCCAGCATGTAGCCGATGGCGATGAAGGTATAGTAGGAAATACCCATGATCTCCAGGGCGTACTTGCCAAGGTGCAAGCCGTTTGCATCAACCTTGAAGCCGAAATAGCCCGAAACAAACTTGGCGTACACCAGCGCAGCGCCCAGAATGACGATGCCCGTACAGACGATTGCCAGATTTCCCTTTTTATTCTTGTTTTTATATGCTTTTCTCTGCTCCTTGGGCAACTCCTTGTTTGCATCCAACCAAGCTGCGCACGCGCGCTGCCGCTTGCCCATAATGGCAACCGCAAGATACGACACCACGATGACCGCCAAAAGGAAGACGCAGCACGTCACGCCCGCAAAGGCGTAAAACACCACGCTGCCCAAAAGCAGCACCACCCACTGCGCACGCTTTGGCACCAGATAGTACAGCGCGGTCAGCAGGCAAAGAAAGCAAAGAAATTCAAATGAAGCAAAATTCATGCCTTAGACCGTATCAAGGCGTTCGATCAGCTCCCAAAGAGCCTTTGCGGAATTGAAATTCTCGGGCAGGATTTCCTCTGCGGGAATGGACACGTCAAAGGCGTCGTTGATATCGGTGATCAGCGTGACGATGTCAAGCGAGTCCAGAATGCCGTCGTCCACCAAGCCGTCGTAGGTTTCAAAATCAACGTCCGGGTGCAAATTCTGCATAATTTCAATGAGTTGTTCCATGATATATCTCCTGTGTGATTATTGATCGTTTTGGGTTGCCTGCTCCAAGAGCAAACGGCGGTTGAGCTTGCCGTTATCGGTCAGCGGCATGGTATCAAGCTGATGCAGTGCAGCGGGCAGCATATAGCGCGGCAGCAAGAGGCGCAGCTCCTTGGAAAGCGCC
>JAFNZX010000400.1 GCA_017382615.1 Clostridia bacterium
GAAGAGAACAACAATAACAATAACGAAGACAACGTCGACGAAGAGCAACCGCAATTAGACGAGGAGGATGAGCAGAAGGGAAAGAAAAAGAAGAAGAAAGGTAAAAAAGTAAGGGAGTTTGCACAAACGTCACGGCGGTCGGGCAGCGTACTCTTGCAAAGCACGGACAGTCCAAGCACCAAGATGATTCCGCCGCCCGTGCCCAAAAGACCGTTGATCAGTCCCGCGGCAAGCCCGCAGGCAAGCAGTGCGCCAAATCGTGCGTATGAGCGTATATTGGTCATAATTGTCTCCTTTTTTGATACAAATCACTGCTTGGGTACTTGCAATTTGTTGCGAAAGATGTTATAATATTTTTATTATTTAAGTATTTGACGGCAACGCACCGCTGCTTTCAGTATGGTGTGCTTGCGCTGAGATATACCAAGCAATTTTTGAGAAAGACGAGGATTTGTACAAATGGCGACTAAGAAAACTGCCACTTCGGGCACCAAGACTGCGGGCAAGCCGGCTTCTGCACAGAAGAAGAAAACTCCTGCAAAAAGCACCGCTAAAAAAGGGAAGGGCGGCGCTTCGGTCAGTGCAGAGCAGAGAAAAAAGAATCTGGAGCGCGTAGCCAAAGCCAACAAGCGCAAGAATAGGGCGTCGCAATTCGTCCCTTTTGTCATGTTTGCATTCGCGCTGATCTTGCTTGTGCTGCTGGTGCTTAACCTCATCAGCCGCTTCAACGGTGCACAGCTTGAGGGCGTGGTGGGCGAATTCATTTGCCGCAATATGCTCTTTGGCTTGTTTGGCCATGCGGCGTACCTGTTCCCGGTGCTGCTGGTGATCTTCGGCATCTTCTGGTTCAAGACCGATGACGGCGTGACCAAAGCCATCAAAGCCGTGCTTTCGGTGATGATCGTGGCGTTTGTTGCCGCTATGATCCATATCATGATCTGCGGAACGGATATTGCCGACATGGATACCAATATCGCAAAGCTGTTTACCGCAAGTGCGGATCTGGAGGCAGGCGGACTTTTGGGCGGCTATCTTGGTTGGGTATTCTGTTGGGCGTTCCGCTGGGCGTCTTATCTGATTCTGCCCTTCTGCCTGATCATTCTGTTTTGCGTACTGCTTGAGATCACGCCTCATCAGATCTGGCTCAAGGTCAAGGCGGCAAACGCAAGGCGCGAGGAGCGCGCACGCCTTGATGCGGAGGACGACGAGGATGATGAGGACGAGGACGAGGACCAAGAGGACGAGGAGCAGCAGGTGGCTGCAGCCGCTGCTGCCAAAAAGAGCAAGAGAGGGAATCGCGAGAGCGATCTTGATGACGACGGATACCGCATTGATCCCGTGACGGGCGAGCTGATCGAGCTTGATTCCAAGCCCGCCAAGAAGAAAAAGAAATCCCGTCGCGCAGTGGATGCGGAGGATGACGACGACATTGGCTTCTCGCCCATCAAGCTGACCGATGACGAAAAGAAGCATGCGACCGATGCGATCGGTGCGTTGGATGCCGATCCCGAGGAGCAGCCTCTGACCGATGCAGAAGAGCTTACGTGCGCGGCAGAGCCTGAGCCCGAGGAAGAGGAGATCGAGCCCGGTGCACCCATGGAGGAGATCGAGGTGGATCTGGAGGACGACGTGGCTGCCAAGCCTGCTGCGCGCTCCCGTCGCAAAAAGGCGGAGGATTCCGAGCCTGTGTTCGTGGCACTTGCGGATGACGACGAGATCGGTGAGATTGCCGACGAGTCCGCCGACGAGCTGTTGAGTGATGAACAGTCCGCAGAGCAAACGGCTGAGAATGAATACGTATTCCCCACCACCGATATGCTGGCTGCGGGAAATGCAAGCTATCACACCAGTGACGAGGAGGTCGCGGCAAACACCGAGGCACTGCGTCAGACCTTGGAGGACTTCCACATTCGCGTCAAGGAGGTCACCTGCTCCACAGGTCCTACCGTTACGCGTTATGAAATCAAGCCCGAGGCGGGCGTGCGCGTGCGTGCCATTGCCAACCTTGTAGACGATATCGCACTGGGACTTGCCAAGTCCGGCGTGCGTATTGAAGCGCCCATTCCCGGTAAGGCTGCCGTGGGTATCGAGGTGCCCAACGACAAGCCTGCCACCGTATACCTGCGCAATCTTTTGGAAAGTCCCGAGTTTGTCAACCACAAGAGTAAGGTTGCCGTTTGCCTTGGTGCGGACGTTTCGGGCAAGCCTGTTGTATTTGATATTGAAAAGATGCCTCACCTTTTGGTTGCGGGTGCAACCGGTATGGGTAAGTCGGTGTGCATCAACTGCCTTGTCATGTCGCTGCTTTATAAGGCGAGACCCGATGAGGTCAAGCTGATCATGGTTGACCCCAAGAAGGTAGAGTTTACCATGTACCGCGATATTCCGCATCTGTATTGTCCCATCGTCAGCGATCCCAAAAAGGCAGCGGGTGCGCTTGCCAGTGCCGTTGCCGAGATGGAGCGTCGCTTCTCCTTGATCGAGGAGGTCGGTGTGCGTAATATTACCGGCTATAACGAAATCACCAAAGACGACCCCGAAAAGGAATATCTGCCCAGAATCGTCATTATTATCGACGAGCTTGCCGATTTGATGATGACCGCGCCCGACGACGTGGAAACCTGCATCTGCCGTCTTGCACAGAAGGCAAGAGCAGCGGGCATTCATATCATCATCGGTACGCAGCGTCCCTCCGTTGACGTTGTCACGGGCTTGATCAAGGCGAATATCCCTTCCCGTATCGCATTTACCGTATCCTCGCAGGTGGACTCCCGTACGATTATTGACGTAGCGGGTGCGGAAAAGCTGATCGGACGCGGCGATATGCTGTACGCGCCCGTTGGCTCCTCCAAGCCGCAGCGCGTGCAGGGTGCGTTCGTTGCGGACGGTGAGGTGGAGAGAGTCGTTACCTTTGTCAAGACGCAGAACGGTGCTGCCAAGTATAACGATAACTTTACAAGGCAGATCGAGGAGGAAGCAGGCAAGGTCGGTGCAGCCGGCAAGAAGGGCTCCGCAGGCGGTGCTGAAGGCGATGCGGGCGGTGATGATGACGACAAGCTGTGGGAAGCAGTGGAGGTCGTGGTCACCGAGGGTAAGGCATCCACTTCCATGCTGCAGCGTTACTTAAAGGTTGGCTACGGCAGAGCGGCAGGACTCCTTGACCGCATGGAGGAGCTTGGATTTATCTCTGCGCAGGACGGCAACAAGCCGCGCCGCGTGCTGGTCACCAAGGCAGATCTTGACGAGCTGCGCATGAATGGCAAGGCTGACTAACCCCATTAAAGGAGTTTGTATATGTATCCCTATCTGATTATTGATCTGGGCAAAAATCTACAGCTGGGGCTGTACGATCTCTGCCTGATGATCGCAATACTTGCTTGCCTTGTTTTGTACCGCGTGTTTGCGGACAGACAGAAATTCAAGGCAAGGGTGCAGAATTTTGCACTCATCGTCGCATTGTTTGCCATAGGCGGCGGCTATTATGCCGCTGCCTTGGTGCAAACCTTTTATAACTGGAACGCAGCGCTTGCCGCAAATCCCGAGGCAAAATTTTTTGATTTTTGGGGCACGGGTGCAACCTTCTACGGCGGACTTGTGGGCGGCGTGCTGATTTTCCTGGTGTTGTATTTTGGCGTTGGCGCGCTTTTGTTCAAGGAAAAAGAGAATATCCATCACTTTTTCCCCATTGCCACCATCGCGGGTGCGGTCATTCCCTTGGCGCACGGCATCGGACGCATGGGCTGCTTTTTTGCAGGCTGCTGCCACGGTAAGGTGTTTGAAGAGAAGCAATGGTTTACCGCTACCTTTTATATCCCGTATACCGACGGTTCTGTGAAAGAATTTTATGCAGTCCCCGTGCAGCTGTTTGAGGCAATTTTCCTGTTTTTGCTTGCTGCCGTGCTGCTGTACCGCTTGATTAAGAACAAGCACTACAATCTGCCCATTTACGTCATTACCTACGGCGTATGGCGTTTCTTTGCCGAGTATCTGCGTGCAGACGCACGCGGGCAGGGCATTATCCCGTTCCTTAGCCCTTCTCAACAGACCGCGCTTTTGCTGATCGCGCTGGGCGTGGGCACGATCTTTATTGAAAAATACGTCAGAGCCTATACCGCGCGCGCCACGGCTGCGCAAGAGATGCCTGCCACGGAGGAGAAAGATGAAGAAACCGTTGTTGACGCGTAAGGTTTGTCTGATCGTCCTTGTCATTTGCGTTGTGCTGATTGCCGCATTCCGCGTGTTTTTCGCGGACGCGCTGGCGGAGAGTGCGCTGATGCGCTCGCTGATCTCGGATGACGATTACCGCCCCGCGATCCTCAATACGCTTGTCATGGATGCTCTTGGCAGCGTGGTGTTCGTTTGCATGACTGTCTATATGGGCTATCGCGTGTGGGGGATCAAAAAGCCGTGGATGCGGTCGCTTCTGTTTGGGCTTCCCGCGCTGGC
>JAFNZX010000401.1 GCA_017382615.1 Clostridia bacterium
ACCATGGGGATCCTGAAGTTCAAAAAGGCAAACTGCAAAAACTGTTACAAATGCGTTCGTCACTGCCCCGTAAAGGCGATCCGCTTTTCGGGAAACCAGGCGCACATCATTGAAGACGAATGCATTCTGTGCGGCCAGTGCTTCGTTGTCTGCCCCCAGAACGCCAAGGAGATCGTGGACGGTACCGAAAAGGCCCGCGTTCTTTTGCAAAGCGGCGTGCCGGTGGTGGTCAGCCTTGCACCCTCTTTTATCGCCAACTTCGACGGAGCGGGCATTGAGCAGATGCGCCGTGCTCTGAAGAAGCTTGGATTTTTCGACGTGGAGGAAACGGCCATCGGTGCCACCATCGTCAAAAACGCATACGAGAGAATGATCAACGAGGAGCACAGAGACGTGATCATCACCTCCTGCTGCCACTCCATCAATCTGCTCATTCAAAAGAAATTTCCTGCGGAGCTTGAGTATCTTGCCGACGTGATGTCGCCCATGCAGGCTCATTGCTCCGATATCAAAAAGCGCATCCCCGGTGCAAAGACGGTGTTTATCGGACCGTGTATTGCCAAGAAGGACGAGGCGGAGGCTTACCCCGGAATTGTTGACGCGGTGCTTACCTTCGACGAGCTTGCAACCTGGCTGAAGGCCGAGGGCATTGAGATCGAGGAGGGGTGCGACGTGACTCCCGAGAGCCGTGCACGCTTTTTCCCCACCACGGGCGGTGTGTTAAAGACTCTTGCGCAGGACAATCCCGAATACACCTACATGGCGGTAGACGGCGTTGAAAACTGTATTGCTATGCTTTGCGACATCGAAAGCGGAAGAGTGCACAAGTGCTTCATTGAAATGTCGGCCTGCGTTGGCAGCTGTATTGGCGGTCCGGTTATGGAGAAGTATCACTGCTCTCCCGTACAGGACTACATTGCCGTTTCAAAGTACGCAGGAAGCAAGGATTTCGACGTGGTCGATCCAAGCCCCGAGGAGTTGCGCAAGCCCTTTGGCTTCCTTGAGGTGAAGGCGCCCCAGCCTACCGAAAGCCAGATCATGACTGTGCTTCGTCAGATGGGAAAATTCAAGCCCTCGGACGAGCTGAACTGCGGTACCTGCGGATACAATTCCTGCAGAGAAAAGGCCATTGCCATTATTCAGGGCAAGTCGGAGATCTCCATGTGCCTGCCCTTCTTGAAGGATAAGGCCGAGAGCTTCTCGGATACCATCGTGAAGAATACGCCCAACGGCCTCATCGTTCTGAACGAAAACTTAGAGGTACAGCAGATCAATACGGTGGCACAGCAGATCATGAACATCAGAGAGCCCTCCGACGTGCTTGGAGAGCCCGTGGTGCGCATTCTTGACCCTGCGGTGTTTGTCAGTGTGCTTGAAAGCGGCGGTGCCGTGCGCAATCGGCGTACCTACCTTGCCGAATACAAAAAATACGTGGAACAGACCGTTGTATACGATCCCGAATCGCACCTGCTCGTGGGGATCATGCGTGACGTGACCGAGAGCGAAGCAGAGCGCGAGAAGAAGGCGAAGATCAACCAGAAGACCCTGGAGGTTGCCGACAGCGTCGTGGAAAAGCAGATGCGCATCGTTC
>JAFNZX010000046.1 GCA_017382615.1 Clostridia bacterium
AAATTGCCGACAGGCTCGAGAATAGCGGGAGCAGCCAGCTCCAAGCACTTCTTATATGCCAAGCTTGCAGCAGTCTTGAAGGAAAGCTCGTCGGAGTCAACGGCATGGTAAGAACCGTCGTACAGATCAGCTGCAAGGTTGATCAGCGGGAATCCGGCAACACCCTTAGCCATAGCATCCTGCAGACCCTTCTCTACTGCGGGATAGAAGTTCTTCGGAACAGTACCACCAACGACGGAAACGGTAAAGGTCAAGCCTTCTGCCTCGCCGGGAGCGAAACGAATCTTAACATGACCAAACTGACCGGAACCACCGTTCTGCTTCTTGTGCTTGCCTTCCACGTCACACTTCTTGGTGATCTTTTCGCGGTAAGCGATCTTGGGAGTATCCAGCTTGATCTGTACGCCGAACTTGCCCTTCATCTTGGCAGCCAGCACGCTCAGGTGCATATCACCCAGACCGTAGATCAGCATCTGCTTGGTCTCGGGGTTGTTTTCATATCTCAGTGTCAAATCTTCCTCAGTCATTCTTGCAATTGCCTGAGAAATCTTGCTCTCATCCTTCGCGGTTGCGGGCATCATAGCCTGGCACATGTAAGGATTGGGATACTTGGTAGCAGCGTATGCCTTGCCACCGGTCGTCAGAGTATCGTTGGTATTGGTGTCGGACAGCTTTGCAACCATACCGATATCACCGCAAGCCAGCTCTTCAACCTCAGTCTGCTTGTTACCCTTCATAATGTAAATGTGCGCCATCTTTTCCTGCGCATCACTGCGGAGGTTGGTCAGCACCATATCTCTCTTGACAGTACCGCTCATAACCTTGAACAGAGACATCTTGCCAAGGAACGGGTCTGCAATGGTCTTGAATACGAACAGTGCAGGATCGCCATCAACGTCGATCTTGATCTCCTCACCGTCAGCGAGCTTTTCAACCTTCTTAGCAGTATGTCTGGGGAAGGAGTCCACGATCGCATCCATCAGTGCAACAACGCCCCAAAGTCTGGTAGCAGCGCCGCAGAATACGGGTGTGATAGTACCGTCAATAATACCCTGGTGCATAGCCTCAAGGGATTCTTCCTTGGTAAAGTCCTCACCGTCGAAGAACTTCATCATCAACTCGTCGGAAGTACCTGCCAGAGCTTCCTTAAGAACCTCCTGGTATCTTTCAGCGTTTGCCTCAAGCTCGGGAGTCATAGTAGTCTCGGTTCTCTTGCCGCTGTCGTCATAAACGTAAGCCTTCATGTCGATCAGGTCGATCATGGTGATGTCCTTACCGTTTTTACCAACGGGAACGAATACAGGGCACAGGGAGTTACCGAACTTATCGTGCAGCTCTGCAAAGGTCTTGTTGAAGTGTGCATCCAGATCGTCGCACTTATTGATAAAGAATACCTTCGGAATACCCATAGCGCACGCCTTATCCCATGCCAGCTCAGTACCGACCTCAAGACCTGCCTTACCGTCAACCATAATAACGGCACTGTCCGCAACGCGGGCTGCCTGATTGACCTCACCCTCGAAATCGAGGTAGCCGGGAGCGTCGATAACGTTGATCTTAATATCCTTCCAGAAAACGTGCGCCAAGGATGCGGACAGAGAGAAGCCTCTTGCCTTTTCCTCTGCGTCAAAGTCGCATACGGTGTTGCCGTCGGTAGTCTTACCCATGCGGTCAATACCGCCGGAGACGTACAGCATAGACTCTGCAAGAGAGGTCTTACCCGAGCCGCCGTGGCCCATCAGTGCAACGTTTCTGATCTGCTTGGTGTTAAAAGTAGCCATGATTGTGTTCCTTGTTTCCCTTTTTTGCCCCGACTTTGTCGGGACGGGACCTTTCTTTGAAATTTATTGCAAAACAAAAGTTGTTCATATGCAAATATGTGTAAAAATTATACAACATACTATTTTATTATACAGCACCAAACACGATTTTTCAAGAGATCAAATTGATTTTTTTGCAAAGAGGGCGTAAAAATTACGCCCTCTTTTTTATTCACTTTGCACAAATTTATAAGATTTTAAACAGTTCCATGGCATTTTTCGCCGTAATCTCGGCAATTTCCTCTACTGCAACACCGTGCAGCTCTGCTTGCATTTGCGCCGTCAGATACATGTATCCCGAGTGGTTGACCTTGCCGCGATGGGGGTGCGGCGTCAGATAAGGGCAATCGGTTTCCAGCAAGAGGCGGTCAAGCGGCACGGCTGCGGCTGCGCGCCTTGCCCTGTCTGCATTCTTGAAGGTAATGGGGCCGGAGAACGAGATATACCAACCGAGCTTGACCAGCTCCTTTGCCATTTCATCGCTGCCGGAATAGCTATGGAACACTCCGCGCACGTCGGGATACTGCTTGATCATGGCAAGCGTGTCGCCGTGCGCTTCGCGGTCGTGGATGATCACGGGCAGGTCAAGCTCGCGCGCCATGTCGAGCTGACGGGAGAAATATTGCGCTTGCAGCTCCCGATTGACGGGCTGCCAGTAGTAGTCGAAGCCGATCTCACCGATGGCAACGATCTTATCGCGACGGCGGATCTCGGGATCGCAGACCTGAGAATACAGCGTGGCAAGCACGTTGTCGGGGGTATCGGTCAGATGCTGGCAATCGTGAGGATGGATTCCAATGGCGCAATACATATGATCGTACTGCGCGGTCTGCTCGATGCAGCGCAGATTGGACGCGGGCTCGATGCCGACGTTGATGATCCAACCGACGCTCTCGCGAAATTCGGGTGAGGTCAGGATGGCGTGTGCACCGCCCTCCAAAGTGTCAAATTTTTTATCAAAATAATGTGCGTGAGAGTCAAATAATTTCATAAAATTCCTTTCAATATGGGTTGTCACAGATAAAAAGTTTTCGCCCGCCTTTTTCAGAAAGGCATGGTGGCGTGTGAATATTGAAGTGTTTTCGAGTGTTTCTGACGCCACCCTGATGTTGGACTTCTGTGAAGTCCAACATCTAAAACTCAACCGGCAGCGCCCTTGGTCGCGCCCGCAGGCGCGAAACATCCTTAACGGCGTTTAATTTGCAAAGCAAATATGTTCTTCTTTTGCGCCTACTTGCACAAAAAAGAACGGAGAGAATTTCCTCAATGTTACATATCCTAACCCTTTCCCCGCTTTCTTCTTTGACACCGCTGGCGCAAAGAAGAAAGCTTGGCAAAGAAGAAACGCCGAGAATGTTTCGCGCCTGCGGGCGCGCCAAGGGCTGCACCGGTTAACTTTTGGATGCTGAATTTTGCAGAAATTCAGCATCAGGTGGCGTCAATAACACTCGCAAGCACAACAACATTCACACGCCACCATGCTTTTCTGAAAAAAGGTCGATCAAAAACTTTCATTCTGTGGCGCGTATCCGTATGATGATCGGGGCTGACGCGTGTGCGGCAGCCCCGTTACGTTTTTATCTGATTCTTTCGCCGAGGGGTGTATCTTCTGCAAGGAAGACGACGCGAACGGTCTCCTCACCGCTTGCAAGGATCATGCCGTTGGATTCAATGCCGCACAGCGTTGCGGGCTTGAGATTAGCAACCAAAATAATCTTCTTGCCGATCAGCACCTCGGGCTCGTACCATTTTGCAATACCCGAAACGACCTGTCTTTGCTCGTAGCCGAGATCCACGGTCAGCTTGAGAAGCTTCTTTGCCTTGGGCACTCTCTCGCAAGTCAGGATCTGTGCCGAACGCAGCTCTACGTTCATAAACGCGTCAATTCCGATCAGCGCGCAGCCCTCGGGCTTCTCTACTGCAGGCGCGGGCGCGTTCTTGGCAGCCTCTGCCTCCTGCTCCTTTGCGATCTCCTCTAACTTCTTTGCCTCGTCTACTCTTGCAAACAGCACCTTGGAATCGGCAACCTCATTGCCTGCAGCGATACCGCAGAATTTATCCGCAGCACCAATGGTCTCAAAGCTGCGTGCCTGCGTGTTGAGCATAGAGAGCACCTCCTCTGCGGTGGCAGGCAGCAGGGGCAGCAGCATGACGGCACCCCAACGGATTGCCTCAAGCAGGTTGTACATGACAGTGCCAAGTCTTTCCTTGTTTGCCTCGTCCTTTGCCAGCGTCCAGGGCGTGGTTTCATCAATATACTTATTCGCTCTGCCGAACAGCTCAAACACTGCTGCGGTCGCATCCGCAATGTGGTAGCTGTCCATGCAGGAGATATACTTGTAATAGCATTCCACACAGGTATCTATCAGATCCTTGTCGGTATCGTTGTATTCCGCGGGTGCTGCAACCTGCTTTGCAAAATACTTCTTTTGCATATCAAGAGTTCTCTTGACAAGGTTACCGAGGTTGTTGACAAGGTCGGTGTTGAAACGCTTGATGACGTTATCGTAGGTGATCGTGCCGTCCGCGTTGAAGGGCATTTCGGCAAGCGCGTAGTGGCGAACGCCGTCCACGCCGAAGTGCTCTGCCAGCTTGTCCGCATAGATGACGTTGCCGCGCGACTTGGACATCTTTTCAATGCCCGCGATAAACCAGGGATGTGCAAACACCTGCTTGGGCAGAGGCAGATCCAGCGCCATTAAGAAGATAGGCCAGTAGATGGTATGGAAGCGCAGAATGTCCTTACCGATCATGTGTACGTCGCAGGGCCACAGCTTGCGGAACTGCTCGCTCTGCTCCTCAAAGGTCTTGTCGGGATCGTAGCCAATGGCGGTGATATAGTTGGTCAGCGCATCCAGCCATACGTAGATGACGTGCTTGGGGTCAAAGGTGGGAACGCCCCAGGTAAAGGAGGTACGGGAAACGCAAAGATCCTGCAAGCCGCCCTCAACCTTAAGGAAATTGTTGACCATTTCCTTCTTTCTGGACTCGGGCCAGATGAACTCGGGGTTATCCTCGATGTGCTTGATGAGTCTGTCGGCGTACTTGCTCATCTTGAAGAAGTAAGCCTCCTCGGTCGCCTTGACCAGCTCTCTGCCGCACTCGGGGCACTTGCCGTCAGTTACCTGAGAGTCGGTAAAGAAGGATTCGTCAGGGGTGCAGTACCAGCCCTCGTAATAGCCCTTATAAATATCACCCTGCTCGTAGAATCTCTTGAAGATCTTGGTCACGGCTGCCACGTGATAGTCGTCGGTGGTACGGATAAAGTGGTCATAACTTGCGCCCATGTGATCAAAAATCGCCTTGATCTCGCCCGCAACGCCGTCTACGTACTTTTGCGGGGTAATGCCCGCCTCCTTGGCGCAGTTCTCAATTTTCTGACCGTGCTCGTCAGTGCCGGTGCAGAAGAACACGTCATATCCGCGCTCGCGCTTGTAACGAGCCACGGCATCGGTCATGATAATCTCATA
>JAFNZX010000402.1 GCA_017382615.1 Clostridia bacterium
AGCTCTCAAGCTATTGGTGCGTGACGAGGTGCTGCGCGTGACCGCCCCTATGCTGGACGGATGCACGAGTCGCGAGCAGGCTGAGCGTATCTTGGGCGAGCATGCAGAGGAGATCGCGGCAGCGGCGCAGGCGGTGGTCGAGGAGCAGGGGTACGATTATCCCGTTAGCGTGCTGCTTGGCAGGGAGGAGTATCCTACGCGCAATTATGAAAATTGCTGTTTTCCGAGCGGTTCGTACGTGTCCTTGCGCGTATGTATTGGCAAGGCGGAGGGGCAGAATTGGTGGTGCGTGCTGTTTCCACCGCTCTGTCTGTCTGCAGCAAGCGCGGGGCATGACGACCAAAGTAATGAGGAAGCCTTTATTTCCGTGGGCTTGACGGGGGAGCAGTACAAGGTGATTACAGAGACTGATAACGTCAAATACCGTATCCGCTTTAAGCTGCTTGAAACTGTGCAAGGGCTGTTTGGGAGAAATGAATAATGAAAATGAAAAATGAATAATGAATAATTGTGGTAGAAAAAGAGCCGAGGGTGGCTCTTTTTCTATATAAATCAAAGAAAATCGGCTGCACGCAGCCGATTTTCCACCAAAATTCTTCATTCTTCACTATTCATTATTCATTTTTCATTAACAAATAAAAGAGGCTGCACGCGCAGCCTCTTTTATTTGTCATTAGTCTTCAGCAGTCAGAATTTCGAGATCTGCATCATTTTCCTCAAAGCTGAGCTCCTCGGGAATGTCGGTGTCTTCGTCAACGCTGATTTCAATGTTCTTCTTTTTCTTGAACTTGGACTTGATGTTGTTTGCAACGAGTACACTCTTGTCCTTGACGCGAATTGCGGCAGCCTTGATCTTGTGTCTGTTCTGTACAGCGAAGATAATACCTGCGGTCAGTGCAGCAGCGGCAACTGCGGAGATGATGGCGGTCAGAACGATCGTACGGGTGCTGTTGTTATTGTTTTCCATATTGTGCTCCTTTCATCCCTTGGCACGCAAGGGGATTGGTGATACCTTACTAATATACCACAAAACAATCAAAAGCGCAATGCCTTTTTCTGTAAATTCACAAATTGTTTATGGATGCTTGCGCAAACAGCAGAAAAATGCAGGATTTTGTTGCATTTTCTTGCGGATTGTGTTATAATAAATGAACAAATTTAGCAAGAAGGAACGCACATGAGATATTACCTCGCCCCCATGGAGGGCTTGACAGACAGTGTGTACCGTATGGTACATCATAAATATTTTGGTGGTGTTGAGCGCTACTATACACCGTTTTTCTCTCCCACCGAGGTGCACAAGCTGACGCCACGCGAGCTTCGCGAGCTTGACCCTGCCAATAATCCGCCCTGCGTCGTGCCGCAGCTGCTTTGTAAAAATGCGGATGACTTTTTATGGATGTCCGGACAGATCGCGGCGCGCGGATATTCCGAGGTCAATCTCAATCTGGGTTGCCCCTCGGGAACGGTCACGGCAAAGAAAAAGGGGGCGGGCATGCTTGCAGACACCGATGCGCTGGAAAGCTTTCTTGACCGTATTTTTGCCGCTTGCCCCATTGATATTTCTATCAAAACCCGTATCGGCTATCAGGACGCGGACGAGTTGCCCGAAATACTTACAATATATAATAAGTATCCGATCAAGGAGCTGACCGTGCATGCGCGTACCGGCAAGGAGATGTACCGCGGCGTGCCGCATCTGGATGCTTACGGGTACGTTTGCGAAAATACAGACATTCCCCTGTGTTATAACGGAAACGTTGTCACGCGCGCAGATGCTGCGTATATTGCCGAGCGCTTTCCCGACACGCAGGCGATCATGCTGGGCAGGGGACTGCTTTCTTGCCCTGCGCTGCTCTCGGAAAAGAAAATCACGCGCGCGTTGATGATGGAATTCCACCGTGAGCTGACCGATCGCTACCGCGTTGTGCTTGGAGACTATGCAACAGCGGGGCGCATGAAAGAGATATGGCTGCTGATGAGCGGCACGTTTGAGCAGGATAAAAAGTATATCAGGCGGCTGCAGCAAGCCAAAACCTATGGCGAGATGGAGGACGCGGTGACCGCCATGATCTGTGAGCTGCCCATCAAGGCTCGCGAAACGTATGAAAAACGATCCGACACGTTGTATTAAATGGAGGTTATTATGCTGAAAGCATTGATATTTGATCTGGACGGCACACTGGCACACACGCTGCCCGCTATTGCCGAGGGTATGAATTTGGCACTTGCCGAGCTGGGATATCCAGAGATCGACGAGGCACAGGTTTACGAGTTTATCAACATGGGTGCCAGAGATTATGCCAAGTACGCGCTGCCCTTGGAATACCGCGAGGACGATGCACGCATTGATGCGCTATACGAGGCGTATAACCGTCATTATGCCGAGGTGTACATGCATACCGACACGACTTACGACGGCATTCCCGCATTGATTGAACACCTGAAAGGGAAGTATCCCTTGGCGGTCAATTCCAATAAGCAGGACGAATTCGTTAAGGCACTTGTTGCGCAGCTTTTTCCCGCGGGCACGTTCGTGGCAGCCGAGGGCTTCCGCACGGATCGCGCCCCTAAGCCCGATCCTGCCGTGCCGCTCATGCTGGCACGCATGATGGGTGCCGAGCCGCACGAATGCGCGTATATCGGGGACAGTGACGTAGACGTTAAAACCGCGCGCAATGCAGGCATGCGTGCTCTCGACGTATGCTGGGGGTATCGACCTGCGGACGTGCTGTATCATATGGGGGCAGAGAAGGTTGCGCAAACGCCCGCGGAGCTTTTGGAGCTGATCGAAAATTGTTAAAGTGCCATATATTTTGCACCGACAGATGCACTCTGTCGGTGCTTTTTTGGGCACACTATTTGTATATCACAAAATAATGCAGGCAGTCAAATGGTGTTAATTTGTGAAAATCACCGAAAGTCGTGAACAGAGTGATAAAAATTGAAAAAAAGTGTTGTGTTTTGTCGCAACATGTGATATGATATTGTAGTATGGGTATATGCGGCTATTGGTGGCGCAAATAAATGAAGATTATGGAAAAGGAGAGCGGAAAAATGATTTACGATCTGCAAAAGGCAAGCTTTTGGAAGCGTGCTTCTGCGTTTTTGTTTGATTTGGTGATTATGCTGGTGGTCGTGGTCGGCATCGCTTCCTTGATGTCCATGGCAATGAAATACGAGCTGCACTTCAATAATATTGAAGATGAAAAGAATATCGAAAAGCAAAAGATAGAAGCTGAATACGGATGTGAGCTTGATCTTTCGGTTGGATACAGCGATATGTCCGAGCAGCAAAAAGAGATGTATGATAAGCTGGATAAAGCCATCAGCGAAAACGATACCATTCA
>JAFNZX010000403.1 GCA_017382615.1 Clostridia bacterium
CGCTTGCGTGTGGCGCATCTCGCGCTCACTCCAAGCAAGGTCGCGCTTGGACTCTTTGTGCGCGAGTCTGTTTTCGCTCTTGTTGCGCGCAATACGCTCCTCAAAATCCGCGCAAAGCTCGACCACGTGGCAGTCTGCACCATTTCCCTCGAATAAATCTATAATGCCTTGCAGGTAATCAAATTCGCTCTGCAGGTCAAAATCCATCATGTAGGTAAAGATCAGGCCGGGAAGATTGCCCGTTGCAAATTGCTCGAACACGGTATGTCTGATGGTTTCATTGAGCGCGCGATACCCCGGCGTGCCGAAATCAAACAGCTTGATCGAAAGCTCGATCGACATGTGATTGTGAAACAGGCGCAGATCCGTGATTTTGGCCAACTCCTGCCCAACCGTCATTTTGCCCACCGCGTGCGGGCCTATGATGATGACCAATTGCTTTTTCATGACGGATTTTCCTTCCTCAAGTTGTATTCCATATACCCGGTTGTAAAGGGTAGGTGTTCAAATTTGTGCGATCCTGTGTGCACAAACCCATTGGCGGCATACCATGCTTTCAAAACAGTGCTTTCATCAATAATACCGATTTTGATTACGCTGCCGCCCAAATCCTTTGCATGCGCCTTGGCGTGGTCAAGCAGCTGCTTGCCAAAACCTCGATGTCGGTATTCGGGGAGCACTGCGAGATTGTGCAAAGAATAGGTATCTCCCTCTTGTGACAGGGAAACGTACCCAATCAATGCTTTGCCTGCGAACAGACCAAACATATGCCAGCCCCAATCAAACTGCGTTTCCAGGTATGAAAGTGGCAGAAAGCTTGTGTGCTTTGGGCAGTTCTCGCGTGTCAGGCCAAATTGTTTGGCCACCGTGGCAAAGCTTTGGTGAATGACGTGCAGACAGGTCGAGAGATCATCAGCTTTTACAGGATAAATAATCGGCAATGCAGGGAACTGCGTCTGATCGTGCATCACTTCCTTTTTGTAAAGTGCCAGCGTCAAGTCTTGACCACCGGGTCTGCGCTCACCCGTGTCGCAGAATCCGACCTTTTGATAGCAGCGTTTGTTTTTCTCCATGTCGATGGGGAAGTCTACGAAAAAGCATCTTGCGTCTGGAAATTCGCGCTCGCAAAGCAGGATGGCCGCGGCGGCAATGCCTTTGCTTTGGTGTTGGGGGTCGATCCAGACGCGACAGAGGTAGTATTCGCCCTCTCCCAAAAACTTGTCGGGCGTGTATTTGCCATGCAGACGGTAAAAGATTCCGCCAACCATTTCTCCGTCACAGAGAATGGTAAAGACACGGTAGTCTGGAGTCATGCGCGAGAGCAGCTCGTCCGCACCGCGTAAAGCGGGGCTGCCCGCATCGTGGTATTTTTCATATAGCGGCATAAAAGCCGCTTTTTGTATTTTTACAAGAGCCTCTGCCTCGCAGGGCTCGGTGTTCTTGATCGTGATGTTCATAGTGATTCCTTTCTCAATACGTCCAAAATGTGGTTGGTCGCACCCACCATGTAGGGGCGTTCGCAAATGCTCAGATGGTATTTCATATACAGCGCAAAGGTTTCCTCGTCCATGGCGTCCACCGCGTCCCCGATATAGCGCGTCAGCATATCCGCTCCCACGTAATGCAGTCTGCGTACAGGCAGAGCCTTGATCAGGGCGTCAATATCCTCTTTGCGATACAGGGCAAAGATCTCCGCAGGCGTGGAGCTTAGCGCAAAGGTGTCGTAGTCGATCAGATCCTTGTATTGCGGATCGTGAATGCCGCCGCGTGCAAAGCAGAATTGGTAAACCGTCATGTCGCTGTTGCAGTATGCGGCGAAAATTGTGCCGCCGGGGCGAGTCACACGCACTGCCTCGCAAAGGGCGGTGCGCTTGTCCTTGTCGGTGTAAAGATGATACATGGGACCCAGCAGAAGCGTGACGTCGTAGCTGTCCGAGGCAAAGTCCGAAAGATCAATTGCATCGCCCTGCGAGATCGTAACGTGCTCTTCCTTGGCGGTGTTCTGCTTGAACACTTCAATATTGCATTCCATCAGCTCCACGGCAGTTACGTCGTATCCTCTTTGCGCAAAGTAATGCGAATAACGCCCCGTGCCTGCGCCGATCTCTAAAATGGTCATACCGTGCTTTAAGTATTTTTCAATATAGTGCACGGTGGTCAGAAATTCCACCGAGCCGTGCTGTGAGCCAAGACGCGCGTGCTCATCGTGGCTTTCATAATAGTTTTTTAGTGCCTCAATTCTTTCCATGATTTCCTCCAAATAGAAAAACGGTGCAAATCGAAAATTCCTTCGACTTGCACCGTCTGTATCCAAATATCGATAGCCTATCGGTTATCTTACAAAATGGGTATGACAATACAAGCCCGACGTATCCCAATTCATGGAATACATGCCGCGCACGTTTTCGGTATTGAGTACGTAAGTGAAAACGGACATTGTCATAGCTCCTTTTTGTAATTTGGTTCAGTATAGCACGCTTTTTTGCGTTTGTCAAGTAGTAATTTTGTCTTTGGCGTGATTTATCTCCACGCCCGACCGAGCACCTTTTTTCTGTCCTTTAGGAACTTGAGCAGAAAATCGTAATTCTGTTCGGTAATATCGTCCTTATCCGCATACCAAAGCTGATCGTTGAGCGCAAGAGATTCGTCGATCTCGCCCTTGTAGCTTTGCACGTACAGGATGCAATCGTCCAGCACGTCCGCATAGTAGGTCTGATACCGCTCGCAAAGCATGGCGTAAAGCTCATCCGAGCGCGCCACACCGCGGAAGAAATCGTTGGAATATTCAATCGTGCTGTCCACGTGATAATATTCGTTGGGCGCACCCGTCCAGGGCACGTACAGACTGTAATCGTAATCCCAGATCGGACCGAACGCCAGCTTTTCGCCTGCGATCTGATAGGTGTAGAAGGATTTCCAGATGTGGTCGCGCTCACCCATGATCTGGTCAATGATCATGTAATCGATCAGCGAGTCAACGTCCAAGTAGTGCTTCATCTTCTTGGTGTTGCCGTCATCGCATGCCTTCAGAATCTTATTATAGTGATCTTCCAG
>JAFNZX010000404.1 GCA_017382615.1 Clostridia bacterium
ACCAACGGTGACAAGCGCGTGCAAGAGGGCAGATTTAACCCAAGTCCCTTGGCAAAATATTTTGAAAAAGCCTATATTTCCGAGGTGGTCGGCTACGAAAAGCCCGACGTCCGTTATTTTGATGCGGTCATGCGCGACATTCCCGATTTTGATCCTGCTACTACGCTGGTGGTGGGTGACTCGCTGACGTCGGATATCAAGGGCGGCATCAATGCGGGACTTGATACCTGCTGGTATAACCCCAAGGGCAAGGCTTTGCCTGCGGATATTCCCGTGACTTACGTCATCGACGATCTTGCCAAGCTGCTGTCTTTGGCAGAGGAGGGGCAGGTATGAAGGCGTTTTTAGCACAGTGCAGGGGAGCGCGTATCCCTGTGAAGGCGGATTTACCGCTGTGTGATTACTCCACCTTCCGCATTGGCGGCAAGACAGATCTTGCACTCTTTCCCACAACTGTGGAACAGTTTTCCTTACAGCTTGCCATGCTCTCGCAGAGCGGACTTAAGTACAAGGTTGTGGGCAACGGCTCCAACGTGCTGTTCTCGGACGCAGGATTTCGCGGCGTGATGGTATTCACCACCGAGCTCAAGCAATACCGCTTTGACAAGGACACACTGTACGCGCAGAGCGGTGCGGGACTTGGGCGTGTGTGCACCGAGGCGTCCAAGCAAGGATACGAGGGCTTTGCCTTTGGCTGCGGCATTCCCGGTACGGTAGGCGGCGGCGTATACATGAATGCGGGCGCGTACGGCGGACAGATCTCGGACGTGCTGATCTCCAGCGAGGTGTACGATACGGCGCACAACCGTGTATTTACCCTGAGTGCCGACGAGCACGAGCTTGCATACAGACACAGTATTTTTGCCGAGCATCCCGAATATATCATTCTGTCCAGCACCTTTGCGCTGCGTCGCGGCAACGCAGAGGAGATTATGCAAAAGGTCAGGGAGCAGGCTGCGTCCAGGCGCGAAAAGCAGCCGCTGAGTTATCCCAGTGTGGGTAGCACCTTCAAGCGTCCCGAGGGACATTTTGCGGGAAAACTGATTGAAGATGCGGGCTTGAAGGGTACGCGTGTGGGCGGAGCGGTGGTTTCCGAAAAGCACGCGGGCTTTGTTGTCAACGAAGGCGGCGCAACCGCTGCTGACGTGCTTGCCTTGGTTGCTTTGATCAAGGAGCGCGTTTTGGCGCATTCCGGCGTTTGCCTGGAATGTGAGTTTGAATATATTGAGGAGTAAATATGTCTTTTTCCGAACAGGTAAAGGAAGAATTGCAGGCACTGCAGATCAAGCCCGTGTGCTGTCGCAAGGCGTATCTTTGGGGCTTGATGATGGGTGCGCAGGCAGAGGGGGAGCAGATCACCTTTCGCATTCCTGCGACGTTTGCCGAGCACGCGACAGCCGAGATCAAACGTCATTTCGGCAGAGATGCCCTCGTGCGTCCGTACGTATCGGGCAGGGCGAGCGGCATGGAATTAAGCTTTCCTTCCGCTAAAAGCGCAGCGCAGATCGTTGCGTGGGATGCGGGAGAGGCTGCGGATTTCGCTGCCGTATGCAAGTGTCCGCAATGCACGTTTGCTTTTTTGCGCGGTGCGTTTTGCACAATTGGTACTGTGTCTGATCCCGCCACGGGGTCACACCTGGAATTCAAGTGCCCGACAATTTCGCGTGCGCGCGGATTGCAGACAATTGTTGCGCAGAATGGTTTGAAGATGGGAATCGTAACACGCGGAAAAGGCGT